>NZ_JBYSZI010000001.1:0-217092 GCF_058787075.1 Cupriavidus sp. FW305-46 | reverse complement strand
TAGTGGATCCAGCGCCAGCCGTGGCAGGCGATCTCGTGGCCCAGTTCGACCAAGGCGCGGGTCAGTTCAGGATGGCGCTGCAGCGCCATCGATACGCCGAAGACGGTCAGCGGCAGGCCGCGCTTCTCGAACTCGCGCAGGATGCGCCAGACGCCGGCGCGCGAGCCGTATTCATAGATGCCCTCCATGCTCATGTGGCGGTCGGGGTAGGCCGCGGCGCCGACGATCTCGGAGAGGAACTGCTCGGAGGCAGCATCGCCGTGCAGCACGCAGTTTTCGCCGCCTTCTTCGTAGTTGAGGACGAACTGCAGCGCAACGCGCGCGCCGCCCGGCCAGCGGGCGTGCGGCGGCCGGGCGCCGTAACCGATGAGATCGCGTGGATAGCGGGACTGGAGCATGGTGGTGGAGTCGGAAATGGGTCGGGAAGTCATAAGGTTCAGTTCAGCGCATAAGGGGCCAGCATGCCCGCATACGCCTTGGGCAGCGGCCGCGCCCAGTCGCCGCGCTTGCTGGTGCCCAGGCGCACCGAGACCAGCGCCTCGGCCATCTTGACCGCGCACACCACGCCGTCGATCACCGGCGCGCCGATGGCGTCGGCGATCTCGTCGCACAGGTCGGTCATGCCGGCGCAGCCCAGCACGATGCATTCGCTGCGGTCTTCAACCAGCGCCTGGCGGCAGGCCTCGGTGATGATGCGGCGCGCGTCCGAGCCCGGGCGCTCCAGTTCCAGCACCGGCAGGTCGCAGGCGCGCACGTTGTTGCAGAAGCGTTTCATGCCGTAGCGCTCGGCCAGGTGCCAGGCGATATTGCAGGTGCGCGCCAGCGTGGTCACCACGCTGAAGCTGCTGCCGACCATGCTGGCCATATGCATGGCGGCCTCGGCGATGCCGATCACCGGTCCGCGCGCCACCTCGCGCGCGGCGTACAGGCCGGGGTCGCCGAAGCAGGCGATCACGTAGCCGTCCACGCCTTCCTGCTCGCCGGCCAGGATCTCGTCGAGGATGCCGGGCACGGACAGGGCTTCGTCATAGTGGCTTTCGATGGAAGCCGGTCCCATGCGCGGGCTGACCGCGCTGATGCGCGTGCCCGGTGCCGCCACGGCGACGGCGCACTGCCCGATCTTGTCGGTCATGCTCTGGGTGGTATTGGGGTTGATGATCTTCAGCTTCATGGGCGCGGCTCTGCTAAGTGCGGTCGAAATCGTGCAGTCGAAAAAATGGTTCCGGAGCTCAGGCCTGGCTGGCGGCACGGCTGCCGAAGTGGCCGGGCATCATGCGCGGCGCCAGTTGCCGGTACAGCACCAGCGCAATGCCCATGCCGATAAACCAGCTGTAGTTGGCCGCGGACTGCCAGGCCGGCACTACCACGCACAGGATCGGGATGATGGCCGCCGGGATCATGGTGGCCACCGCCGCCGGGTTGAAGCCGTTGCGGTACCAGTAGCGGCCGCGCGGGTTCAGCGTGTACAGGTCGTCGACGTCGACATGCTGGCGGCGCACCAGGTAGTAGTCAGCAATCAGGATGCCGAACAGCGGGCCGATGAAGGCGCCCAGCACGTCCAGCGTGTAGTGGATCACCGCCGGGTTGTTGTACAGGTTCCACGGCGTGATGAAGATCGACGCCACGGCCGCGATCATGCCGCCGGTGCGCCAGCTGATGTGCTTGGGCGAGACGTTGGAGAAGTCGAATGCCGGCGAAACAAAGTTGGCGACGATATTGATGCCGATGGTGGCGGTCATGAAGGTGAACGCGCCCAGCAGCATGGCGAAGGTGCTGTCGATATGGCTGACGGTCTCCACCGGGTCCGTGATCAGCTTGCCGAACACCGGCAGCGTGGCCGAGGTCGTGATCACGGTCAGCAGCGAGAAGCCCAGGAAGTTGACCGGCAGGCCCCAGAAATTGCCGCGCTTGACCGACTTGAAGTCCTTGGCATAGCGAGAGAAGTCGCCGAAGTTCAGCATCGGGCCGGAGAAATACGACACCACCAGCGCGATCGCGCTCAGCATCACCGGCACCGATTCCCAGCCGGTGTACTTGACGAAGCTCAGCGTGAAATTGACGTTCTCCCAGCCGGCCTTGTTCACCAGCCAGATCGCCAGCGCGATCATCACCACGTAGACCGCCGGGCCGGCCCAGTCGATGAACTTGCGGATGGTCTCCATGCCGGTCCAGAACACCAGCGCCTGCAGCACCCACAGCACCATGAATGCGCCCCAGCCCAGCGTGGAGAGCCCGGCAAAGCCGTGCAGCTTCACGTCGGCATACGGCGCCAGCGCGGGAAAGAAGTGCAGCGCCAGCAGCAGGAACGCGCTGGAAGCCAGGTAGGTCTGGATGCCGTACCAGGCCACTGCGATCAGCCCGCGGATCACCGCCGGGATGTTGGCGCCGAGCACGCCGAACGAGGCCCGGCAGATCACCGGATAGGGTGTGCCGGTCACCTGGCTGGGCTTGGCCACCAGGTTGCAGAAGAACTGCACGATCAGGATGCCGACCAGCAGCGACACCAGCACCTGCCAGCTGGTCAGCCCCAGCGCGAACAGGCTGCCGGCAGTGATGTAGCCGCCCACGCTGTGCACGTCCGACATCCAGAAGGCAAAGATGTTGTAGGTGCCCCAGGTCTGCTTGCGCAGCGGCGCCAGGTCCTCGTTGGTCAGGCGTTCGTCATAGCCCGGCTTGATCAGGGCGTTGCCGTGTGCGGCATGCCCCGCCTGCACCTGCGGTGCGTCGGCGGGGGTTGCGGTCGTTTGCATCATCTGAGTCTCCTGGCAGATGTGTGTCTTGACGATAGGCGACATGCGGCCGTTTGGCTCTTTGGTGTGCGCCGGTGGAAAGCTGCTTTTTATTGACTACAAAATTGTCTACAAAATTGATTTGGTGTGTAGACGATGTTGTAGATCACGGTTTCGTGATTGTCAACATTCGCTTTCCCTGAAGTCTTTTCGTCCACTCCGGGATGTCCTCAGGGGTTTACCCCCGGCTTGATTCGTGCAGATCCTGAATATAGGATGTCCAACATCCCATCTGTAGATGCCTGGCAAAGAGACAAAATTGGAGATAACTATGGGGCATGGTCCGCTTTCCCGATTCACCGTACTTGACCTCACGCGCGTGCGCTCCGGTCCGGCCGCCGTGCGCCAGTTCGCCGACTGGGGGGCGACCGTCATCAAGATCGAAGAGCCGGGCCAGGCGCCCGATGACAAGCCTGGCGGTTCGGCGCAATTTGCCGATTACCAGAACACCCATCGCAACAAGCAGAGCATTACGCTCAACCTCAAGCATCCGGAGGGGCGCGCGCTGTTCCTGGAACTGGTGCGCAAGGCCGATGTGGTGGTGGAGAACTACCGGCCCAACGTGAAGTTCAAGCTGGGCATCGACTATGAGTCGCTGCGCAAGGTCAATCCGCGCATCGTCTATGGCAGCGTATCGGGGTTCGGGCAGGATGGTCCGTACCACGAGCGCCCGGGCCTGGACCAGATCGCGCAAGGAATCTCCGGCATGATGTCGGTCACGGGCGAACCCGGGCGCGGACCGATGCGCGCGGGGATTCCCGTTGCGGACCTGACCGCCGGCCTGTTCTGCGCGATCGGCCTGATGGTGGCGCTGCTGGAACGCGAAGTGTCCGGCCAGGGCCAGTGGGTGCAGACCTCCCTGCTGCAATCGCAGCTGTGGATGATGGACTTCCAGGCCATGCGCTGGCTGATGAATGGCGAGGTGCCGGGCCAGAGCGGCAACGATCATCCCACCAGCAGCCCGACCGGCGTGTTCCCGACGCAGGATGGCTACATGAATATCGCCGCCATGGGCAACGACATCTTCGCGCGGCTGTGCAAGGTGCTCGACGTGCCTGAACTCATCGCGGACGAGCGCTTCCTGACGGTGCCGTTGCGTGCCCGCAATCGCCCGGCGCTGAACGCCGCGATCGCCGAGCGCACGCGCACGCGCACCACCGAGGAATGGATCGCCCGCATGAATCGCGAAGGGGTGCCGTGCGGCCCCATCCTCAGCATGAACGAGGCCTTCGCCGATCCGCAGGTCGAACATCTGCGCATGAGCCAGCCCATCGAGCACCCCAGGCTGGGCACGATCTCCGTGGTCGGCCAGCCGGTGATCCTGAGCCGGACCTCGCTGGGCGAACTGGCGCCGGCACCGGAGAGCGGTGAGCACAACCACGACGTGTACCGTTCGCTGCTCGGCCTGGATTCCGCGCGGATCGAAGCGCTTGCAGTGCAGGGGGTCATCTGATTGGGCGCTACCATATCCGCCATGATTGCCCCGCTTCCGGGGCCACGGACATGACGGAGATTCTGATGAAGGCCCAACTTGGCATGGAGATTCGCGGATTCACGAGCCTGCGCCGGCCGGACAACCTGCCCGACGAGATCGCGCACCAGATCCGCCAGCGCATCCTGGACGGGACCCTGGCCCACGGGCAGCAGCTGCCCACCGAGAACGAGCTGGCCACCGCGTTCGACGTGAGCCGCAATGTCGTGCGCGAGGCCATCGCGCGCCTGAAGCTGGCCGGCTACGTTGAAACCCGGCGCGGCACCGGCACGTTCGTGGCGCAGGGCATCGGGCAGCGCAACTTCGAGATCGTCACCGACGAGCTGCTGCATGAGGATGCGCTCGAGCATGTCTTCCAGCTGCGCGTCGAGATCGAATCGGGCGCGGCCGCGCTGGCGGCGCGGTTCCGCACGCCCGCGCAGCTGGAGGCGCTGCGACTGGCGCTGGCGAAGGTCGATGAAGCGGGCGGAGACTGGGAAAAGGGCGCGGACACCGCACTCGATTTCCACCTCGCGGTCGGCAACGCGACCAACAACCCGTACTTCATCCGCTTGATGGCGCATCTGAGCCATGTGCTCCACGACTCCGTGCGCACGCTGCGTTCCACCTCGACCGGGACCACGCGCATCGCGGAAGTCGAGCAGGAGCACCACGCGATCTTCGACGCCATTGCCGCGGGGAACGCCGACCAGGCGCGCGCCGCCATGCGCTACCACTTGACCAACGGTATTGAAAGACATAAGGCCCGAGCGCCTGGAAAGACAACATGACCACGACACGCATACTGCAAGGCGAGATTACCGATACCCTGCTGGTCGAAAAACGCGGCCGCACCGGCTGGATTACCTTCAACGACCCTGGCCGCCACAACGCCGTCTCGTTCGACATGTGGGCGGCACTGCCCCAGGCGCTCGCAGCGTTCGAGCAGGACGACGAAGTGCGCTCGGTAGTGCTGACTGGCGCCGGAGAACGCGCCTTCGTGAGCGGGGCAAACATCGCGCAGTTCGACAGCCTGCGCTCCGGCGAAGAGGCCGTCGCGGCCTATGAGCAAGTGGCCGAGGCCGCCCAGCTGGCCCTCTACGACTACGCCAAGCCGACCCTCGCCAGGATCAAGGGCTATTGCATCGGCGGCGGCCTGAATATTGCCCTGTGCTGCGATATCCGGATTGCGTCGGCCGACAGCACCTTCGCCATCCCGGCCGGCAAGCTCGGCCTGGGCTACCGGCTCACCGCAATCCGGAATCTGGTCAGCACGGTCGGCGCCGCCAATGCGCTCGAAATCTTCCTGACCGCCAACCGCTATGCGGCGGCGGACGCCAAGGCCCTTGGCCTGGTCCACCACGTGACCGATGCGGCCGACCTCGACACGGCGCTGCAGGCGCGCCTGGACCAGATTGCCGCCAACGCGCCCCTCACGCTGCGCGCCGGCAAACGCATGATTCGTCAATTGCAGCAGCTGGGCCCGCAGGTCGATATCGCGGGCATGCAGCAGCTCGTCATGCAGTGCTTCGCCAGCGACGATTACCGCGAGGGCAAGCGCGCCTTCGCCGAAAAGCGCAGCCCCGCCTTCAAGGGCCAATAAGCGTTACATCCCGGAGATCCGGGAATATCGGCAATGCCGCCACGCATGACGTGGGGACACATACAAAAGAGAGGAGACATGGCATGAACACGAAGCAGAGGCTTGTCCTCGCGATGGCCGTGGCCGGCCTGGGCCTGGCAGGGCACGCGGCGGCCCAATATCCGCAACAGCCCATCCGTATCGTGGTGGGCTATGCGGCCGGGGGCACGACCGACATCCTGGCGCGGGCGCTGGCCGAACAACTGGCCAGCGAGCTGAAGCAGTCGGTGATCATCGAGAACAAGCCCGGCGCGGCCGGCAACTCGGCCGCCGCCTATGTGCAGCAGTCGGCGCCGGATGGCTATACGCTGTTCATGGCAACCGTGTCGAGCCACGGCATCAACCCAGCCCTGTACAAGAAAACGCTGGGCTACGAGCCGGTCAGCGGCTTTGCGCCCGTCAGCATGGTCGCCTCGATCCCGCTCGTGCTGATCACGACCCCGAACCTGCCCGCCAGGAACGTGCCTGACCTGGTGACGCTGGCCCGGAAGAAGTCGGGAGAGCTGAACTACGCATCCAGCGGCAACGGTTCGCCCGTCCACCTGGCCGGCGCGATGTTTGCCCAGAGCGCCAATGCCAAACTGGTGCATGTGCCGTATCGGGGCGGCGCGCTTGCCAATACTTCGGTGATCGCCGGCGAGACGCAACTGAGCTTCGCCACGCTGCCTGGCGCCCTGCCGCAGGTAAAGGCCGGCAGGCTGCGCGCCATCGCCGTGACCACCAGGGAGCGGTCGCCGCAACTGCCGGATGTTCCCGCCATGCGTGAAGTGCCGGGCTTCGGCAGCTTCGAGATCAATACCTGGAATGCATTGCTGGCACCGAAGAATACGCCCCAGCCGGTGATCGATGCGCTGAACCGGGCCGTCGCCAGGTCACTGGCGTCGCCGAAGCTTGTTCAGCGCTTCAACGGGGAAGGGGCGACGCCGGCCAGCAGCACCCCGGCTGAGCTCAGCCGCTTCGTCAACGCCGAGCTGGCCAAATGGGCTGGCGTGGTGAAAGACCTGAACGTCAAGGTTGACTGAAGGCAGGCGCCTGCGGAAGCGGGGCTTCTGCGGGCGGCCTTGCGGTCCGGCCAATCTCAATAAGCAATCTTCGCCGTCAGGCTCACGCTGCGCGGATCGGCCGGCTGGATGTAGTTCTCGTACTGGAAGCCCCAGTAGCGCTTGTTGGTCACGTTGTTCAGCGCGGCGCGCAGCGTCAGGTCCTTGCCGGCGACGCGGGTGTTGTAGCTCGCGCCGAGATTGAACACCGTGTAGCCGCCGGCGTCCAGCGTATTGCCCGCGTTCAGCTTGGTATTGCCGGTGTACTTGCCATCGACGCCAAGGCGCAGGCCTGGCACGAAGGGCACGCGGTAGCTGATGCGTCCCGCCAGCACCAGGTCAGGCGCACCGGCGACGCGCTTGCCGTTGTTGGCCAGGCCCTTGTCGTAGTACGAATCCAGGTACATCGCGCTGGCGCCGAATTCCCACTGCGGGCCCAGCCGGTACACGCCGGCCAGTTCCAGCCCCTGGTAGATCGAGGTGCCGTCCTGCTGGCGCGTCGGCACGCCGCCGTTGATGCTGTCGTACTCGGCGCCGCGCTCGATGCGGAAGGCGGCGGCGGTGGCGCTCCAGGCGGCCTGGTCGGCCTTGACGCCGATTTCATACTGCTTGCTGCGGATCGGGCTGAGCAGCTGGCGTGCGTTGGTGTAGCCATCCGGCACGATCGAGCCGGGCTCCAGCGCTTCCACGTAGCTGGCGTAGACCGTGGCCGTGGGCACCGGCTTGAACATCAGCGCCAGCGTGGGCGTGACCACGCCGTTCTTGCTGTAGCTGGAGCTGACCGGCACGTAGCCGTTCTGCTCGAAGTTGGTCACGCGCAGGCCGGCCAGCACCGACCAGCGCTCGCTCAGCTGCACGGTGTCGCTGGCGAACACCGACTTCTGCGTAATGTCGCTGTTGCGCACCTTGTTGAAGGCGGTCGAGCTGTAGTACGTGTTGGTGTTGGGCTCGAAGATGTTGCCGGTGCCGATGACGGCGCCGAAGCCGTTGTTGTCATAGCGGTCGATCTGCTTCTGCCACGACAGGCCCGCCACCAGCTGGTGCCCGAACGGCCCGGTGCGGAACTTGCCTTCCAGCATCGCCTGCCATTGGCCCACCTGCTGGTTCTGCGCGGTGTCGTAGCGCTGGTCGCTGTAGTCGCCGGCCTGGTTCAGCAGGTTGTAGGTGCTTTCGTTGCGGCTGCGGTTAACCTTGGTGAAGCTGTAGTTGGTGCTGGCCGCCCAGTCAGGATTGATCTGGTAGCGCAGGCCGGTGCTGTACAGCTGCAGGTTGGTGTTCAGGTGCTGGTCGGCACCGGCGAAGTTGCGGATGCGGCCGGACACCGCGGCCGGCAGGGCCGCGTCGCCGTAGCTCCACAGGCTGAACGACGGCATCTGGCCAGTGGCGCGGCGGTCCTGGTAGATCGAGTCGAAGGTCCAGGTCAGGTCCCTGGTCAGGCGCGCATCCAGGCCCAGCGAGACGCTGTCGCGCTTGATATTGCGCGCGTTGTAGGGCGTGCCTTCCTCGTGCGTCACGTTCAGGCGGTAGCCGAACATACTGTTCGGGCCGGCACGCCCGCCCAGGTCGACGTGCTCGCTCCAGACATTGGCGGCGCGGTAGCCCAGTTCGAACGAGGCGGTGAAGGTGTCGGTCGGCTTCTTGGTGACGTAGTTGACGATGCCGCCCGGGGTGGCAAAACCGTACATGAAGCCCGGCAGCCCCTTGAGCAGTTCCACCTGCTCCATGTGCTCATAGGGCAGCGTGATGCCGTAGGCCACGAACGGCAGCCCGTTGATCTTGAAGCCGTTCTGCCAGTCGATCTGCAGGCCGCGCACGCTCAGGTAGCTGGACCAGCTGTTGTAGCCGTTGCCGTTGTCGCTGACCGACGCATCCATCGCAAACACATCGCCCAGCTTGGCCACCTGGCGGTCGGCCAGGTCTTCGCCGGTGACGATGGTGGTGGAGTACGGGGTGTCGAGCTGCGTGCGCGAGCCCAGCGCGCCGGTGCTGGCCTTTTTCTCAAGCTGCAGGCCGGAATCGTCGACCGCCGAGGCGCTGACGGTCACCGCGGGCAGCGACTGCGCCTCCGCTGGCGCCGCGGCTTGCTGCGCCAGCGCGGCGGTTGCCGGGAAGCCGGCCAGGACGGCCAGATGCGCCAGCACGGCGAGATGGCGGGGTTTCGGTGCGCGCAGGCGCGCGGCGCGAATGACTTGACGATTCATGAGGGGACCCGCAGAGGGCAGGAGACAGGCAAACCTGTATGTAAATGTAGATACAAATGCGAATAATTCGCATTTAGGAAAAGGCCGAATGATGCCTAAGCCGGTTGCGAGGGTCAAGGTGTGGGAAGGGGTGTTGCGGTGAAAGCAACGGATGGCTGGCGTAGCCGTTCGCGCTAGGCTCCCTGACTCCCTTATCGATCACTGGAGCCTGCCATGGCCATGTCGAACATTCGTGTCCGGATTGATCTGCGAACCCAAGGAAAAGGCTTCTGCCGTGCTGGAAGCGATGGGCCTGACGGTGTCCGACGCAGTGCGCATGCTGTTGAAGCGCATAGCAACCGACAAGGCACTTCCCTTGGCGTTGATGACGCCAAATGCGGCGACTATTGCTGCGCTGAGGCAAGCGCGGGCCGGCGGGTTGCGCAGGTTTGAGTCGCTGGACGATCTGAGGGCCGATCTCTGCCGTGCAGGCGACTGATGCGGTCTGTGAGCTCCCCGCTCCCGCGTGCGGGAGGGGGAGCGCCAGCCATGGCTAGCGGGTGAGATTTACCGCGTGCGCGCGGGATGCGTGGGAAACGCTCAGCGCTTGCCGTCCTTCGCGTACACCCGCTCACCCGCCACCCAGGTCTCCAGCACCTGGGTCTTCCAGATGTCTGCCGGCTTGGCCTTGAACAGGTCCTGGTCGACCAGGATGAAGTCGGCCCACTTGCCGGCTTCGAGCGAGCCCAGCGTCTTCTCCTGGTGCTCGGCATAGGCCGCGTCCAGCGTGAAGGCGCGGAATGCCTGCGGCAGGGTCATGGCCTCTTCCGGATGCCAGCCGCGGATCGGGCGGCCTTCATGGTCGGTGCGGGTGACCGCGGCGTGCAGGCCGTAGAACGGGTTGGCCGATTCCACCGGGAAGTCCGAGCCGCCCGCGATCACGGTGCCTTGCTTGAGCAGCGTCTGCCAGGCGTAAGCGCCCTTGATGCGGTCCTTGCCGACGCGGTCTTCGGCCATGTTCATGTCGCTGGTGGCGTGGGTGGGCTGCATCGAGGCGATCAGGTCCAGCGTCTTGAAGCGCGGGATGTCCGACAGCGCGATCACCTGCGCGTGCTCGACGCGGTTGCGCAGCTGGCGCCCGCCCACGTCCTTGTAGGCCGCTTCCATGGCATCCAGCACCTGGTGGTTGGTGGCATCGCCGATGGCGTGGATGTTGACCTGGTAGCCGGCCTTGATCGCGCTCTTGACCGCGGTCTGCATGGCGGCATCGCTCATGAAGAGCAGGCCGCTGTGCACATGGTCGTCCGAGTACGGTGCCATCAGCGCGGCGCCGCGGCTGCCCAGTGCGCCGTCGCCATACAGCTTGACCGCGCGCAGGTAGTAGCGGTCGTTGCCATAGCCCACCAGCGGCCCCTTGGCCGACAGCGCCTTGAAGTCGTCGCCGGTGTCGCGGATCATGCCGTAGATGCGCGTGGTCAGCTTGCCCTGGTCGGCGAACTCGCGGTAGATCTTGTCTTCGGCAACGGTCACGCCGGCGTCGCCCGCTGCGGTCAGGCCGAGCGCGTTCATGTGCGCGAGCGAGGCGGCCAGTGCGGCGCGGCGATCGTCGTCGCTGTACGGCGGGATCACGCTGTTGACCAGCGCCATGGCCTTGTCGACCAGCACGCCGGTGGGGTTGCCGTTGGCATCGCGCTCGATGCGTCCGCCGGCCGGGTCCCTGGTGTCGCGCGTGATGCCGGCGGCCTGCAGCGCCTTGGTGTTGAGCCACGCGGCGTGGCCGTCCACGCGCACCAGCCGCACCGGGCGGTCCGACACCGCCGCGTCCAGCTCGGCCGCGGTCGGGAAGCGGCCCAGCTTCCAGTTCACCTGGTTCCAGCCATAGCCCAGCAGCCACTTGCGCTGCGGGTTCTTGTCGCCATAGGCGCGGATCATGCCTTGCGCGTCGGCCAGCGTCCTGGTGCCGGACAGCGAGATCTCGGTGGTCTTGAAGCCCAGGCGGAACACATGGCCGTGGGCGTCGATCAGGCCCGGCAACAGGGTCTTGCCGTGGCCGTCGATGCGTCTGGCATCGGGGTACTGCGCGCGCAGCGCGGCGGCGTCGCCGGTGGCCAGCACCTTGCCCTGGTCGAACACCAGGCCGGTGAAGCTGGTGATCTTGTCCTGCTTCAGGGTATAGCCCTGCACCGATTCCACCAGCGTCGGCGCGGCGTGCGCGGACAGGCTCAGTGCCATGCAGGCGCCAAGCGCCAGCATGCTCATGCGGATTGCTTTCTTCAAAGCGATGCTCCTTGTTGTTGTGCTTTCTTGCTTTTGTGTACTGCTGGTTGTGAAGCGCCCGGGATTGGCGCTTATTCACCGATTGCCGGCACGGCGGCGCGGGCCGGGGCGGCATCGCGTCTGGCCGGCAGGGCGGGGAATTGCATCTCGGCATAGGACACGAAGCGCGTCTTGCGCGCAATGCGGTAACCCAGCCAGATCAGGAGGAAGATCGGGATGCCGATATAGGTGGCGGCCACGCTGACCCAGTCGATCTTGCCGCTGGTGAAGGCCTGGTAGTTCTGCCCCAGCGTCACGATCAGGCACAGCGCAAAGGCGAAGATCGGCCCGTAGGGGAAGAACGGCGAGCGGTAAGGCAGCCGGTCCAGGTCCAGCCCCTGTGCGACAAAGCCCTTGCGGAAGCGGTAATGGCTGACCGCAATGCCCAGCCACGCGATAAATCCGGTCATGCCGGACAGGTTCAGCAGCCACAGGTAGACCGACCTGCTTTCGAACAGCGAGGTCAGGAAGCACAGCGCGCCCACCGCGGTGGTGGCCAGCAGCGCCATCAGCGGCACGCCGTTGCGCGTCAGCTGCGCAAAGATGCGCGGCGCGCGGCCTTCGGTGGCCAGGTTGTACAGCATGCGGGTGGAGGCATACATGCCCGAATTGCCGGCCGACAGCACCGCGGTCAGGATCACCGCGTTCATCACGCCTGCCGCAAAGGCCAGGCCCGCATGGCGGAACACCAGCGTGAACGGGCTGACGCCCACGGTCTGCACGTCGTTCTTGAGCAGGTTCGGGTCGGTGTAGGGGATCAGGATGCCGATGATCAGGATCGCCAGCACATAGAACAGCAGGATGCGCCAGAAAACCTGGCGCACCGCGCGCGGGATGTTCCTGGCGGGATCGGCCGATTCGCCGGCGGCGACGCCGATCAGCTCGGTGCCCTGGAACGAGAAGCCGGCGATCATGGCCACGCCGATCAGCGCCGGCAGGCCGCCGACGAAGGGCGCGTCGCCGGTGGTCAGGTTGGCCAATCCGTGGGAGGCCGACACGTCGCCGCGCAGGATGCCGAAGATCATCAGCGTGCCGATGCCGATAAAGGCGATCACCGTCACCACCTTGACCAGCGCGCACCAGTACTCGGCCTCGCCGAAGCCGCGCACCGAGATCGCGTTGAGCAGGAACATCAGGCCCAGGAACAGCGCGCTCCACAGCACGCCCGGCGTGTCGGGGAACCAGTACTGCATCACCAGCTGGGCCGCGGCCAGTTCCACGGCGATGGTCACCGCCCAGTTGTACCAGTAGTTCCAGCCGAGCGCGAAGCCGAAGCCTTCATCGACATAGCGCGCGCCATAGGTGGCGAACGAGCCCGACACCGGCATATAGGCCGCCAGCTCGCCCAGGCTGGTCATCAGGAAATAGACCATCGCCCCGATCAGGATATAGGCGGCCAGCGCGCCGCCGGGGCCGGCCTGCGCGATGGTGGCACCCGAGGCCACGAACAGCCCCGTGCCGATCGAGCCGCCGATGGCGATCATGGTGAGATGGCGTGCCCGCAGGGTGCGGCGCAGCGTCGGCGCGGGGGCGCCGGAAGAGGTGGGCTGGGAAGGTTGGCTTGACATCAGGATCCGGTCTGGGCGCGCGCCAGGACAAAAGGCGCGAAGGCGCGCAACTATGCCGGCATCGCCGAGAGGCGGCAAGCTGTGCCGAAGCGCCAGCCGCACGGGTCGCGGCGGCCCGCCGCCAGTGCCTCCTCCCGGTTCTACCGGCCGGTATATTGGGCGGCATCATAAGAGAAATCGCTGTGCAGGGAAAGCCGCTGCGCGGGCTGTGGGCCGCCAGGTGTGCTGCATCCGCCGCGTCGCCGCGTGCCTGTGCAATGAGGTGTAGGACAAACACCCGGCGCGGAACAGGAATGGCACCGCTGCCACGGCAGCGGCGCGCGGTATATCGTGCGAGGTAGCAGGCGCTGCATGCCGGCCGGCGCGCGGGGCCAGCTCCATTCCATCCCGCCGCAGGGGGACCTTACGGATGTTCCAGACGCTCTGCCATATTCCGTTCGATACCCGGTCAAGCCGTGCCGCGGCGCACGCGGGCGCCAGCCGGGGCCTGCGCCGGCTGACGGCGGCCATGCTGGGGTCGGCGCTGGCGGCCGGGCTGCTGGCAGGGTGCGCCAGCCTGCCGGCCTCGGCGCAGCGCACCCCCTCGAGCGCCCCGGCCAGTACCGCCGATACTCCGCTGGGCAAGGTGCTGGCGCCGCGCCTTGCCCAGCGCCCCGGCGAATCGCTGTTCTATCCGCTGTCGTCCGGGCCCGACGCGCTCGCTGCGCGGCTGGCGATGGCGCGTGCGGCGCAGCGCAGCCTGGACCTGCAGACCTATATCTTCGAAACCACCGGCACCGGCGCCGCCGTGCTGGGCGACATCATCGACGCGGCCGACCGCGGCGTGCGCGTGCGCATGCTGCTCGACGACTTGCATACCGGCGGCATGGACAAAATCCTGTCGGCCATCGATTCGCATCCCAATATCGAGGTGCGCCTGTTCAATCCGTTTGCCAACCGCAGCGTGCGCTGGCTGGAAATGCTGGCAGGCTTCAAGCGGCTGGACCGGCGCATGCACAACAAGTCGATGACGGTGGACAACCAGATGTCGCTGGTGGGCGGGCGCAATGTCGGCGATGCCTACTTCTCCGCGCGCACCGACATGGATTTCAGCGACCTTGATGTGCTGATTGCCGGACCGGCGGTACCGCAGGTATCGGCCGTGTTCGACGAATACTGGAACGACCAGTCCTCATACCCGGTGGTGGCGCTGATCCCCGCAGGCAAGGAAGCGCCGGTGGAGATGCGCAGCCTGCGCAAGGGCCTGGAAGCACGCGGCGACCAGGCCGTCGCCAGCCCCTACGTGAAGGAATTGCTGGAGTCCGGCCTGGCCAAGGGCATCGAGAGCGGCCGCATGCCTGCCTACAGCGGCAAGGCTGTCGTGGTCTCCGACAAGGCCGCCAAGATTACGCACCAGACCGACGACGACCCCGGGCACGCCACCGCCCGGCTCGAGAAAATGATCAACGGCGCGCAGAAGGAAGTGCTGCTGATCTCGCCGTACTTCGTGCCGGACGACGACGGCGAGGCCTGGCTGATCGCCCTGGCAAAGCGCGGCATCCGCGTGCGCATCCTGACCAACTCGTTTGCCGCCACCGATGTCAGCCCGGTGCATGCCGGCTACGCCCCGCACCGGCTGGCGCTGGTGGCCGCGGGCGTCGAGCTGTACGAGCTCAAGCCCAGCGCCTACGCCGAACTGGCAAGCAGCGGCAAGGCCGCGCGCGGTTCGCGCTCGCGCTCATGGCTGTCGTCCAGCCGCGCCAGCCTGCATGCCAAGAACTACATCGTCGACCGGCACCTGGTATTCATCGGCTCGCTCAACATGGACCCGCGCTCGGCCAAGCTCAATACCGAGATGGGCGTCGTGCTGGACAGCCCGGCCCTGGCCGAGCGCATGATCAAGTCCACCGAGCACGGGCTGCTCGACATGGCCTACCGCGTCGGCATGCAGACCGATGGCGACGGCGGCAACCGGCGCCTGACCTGGACCACGCGCGAGAAAGGGCAGCTCATGGTCTATGACAGCGAACCCGGCATGGGTCCGCTGCAGCATCTGGGCATTGGCGTGCTGCGCGTGCTCCCGATCAAGGAAGAGTTGTAAACCTGACTGCGGTGCTGCACCGCGCCTTTCCTGAACCCGGGTTTGGGCGTATGGTTTTCCGCTTCGTTGCCTGCCGCAAAGGAGCTTCATGAAAGCCGCTGTCCTGCATCAACCCAAGACCCCGCTGATTATCGAAGACGTTGCCATCGGCAAGCCCGGCCCGCGCGAGGTGCTGGTGCGCACCGCCGCCGTGGGCGTGTGCCACTCGGACCTGCATTTCCTGGACGGTGCCTACCCGTACCCGATGCCGGCGATCCTGGGCCACGAGGCCGCGGGTGTGGTCGAGCAGGTCGGCGCCGAAGTGCGCACGGTCAAGCCCGGCGACCACGTGATCACCTGCCTGTCGGCATACTGCGGCCATTGCGAGCACTGCCTGACCGGCCACCTTTCGCTGTGCATTGAGCCCGATACCCGCCGCCGCGAAGGTGAAGAGCCACGCCTGATGGCCCGCCAGGGCGGGCCGCTGAACCAGTTCCTGAACCTGTCGGCCTTTGCCGAGCAGATGCTGATCCATGAGCACGCGCTGGTGGCAATACGGCGCGACATGCCGCTGGACCGCGCCGCGCTGATCGGCTGCGCGGTCACCACCGGCATGGGCGCGGTGATCCATACCGCGAAGGTGCGGCCGGGCGAGACCGTTGCCGTGATCGGCTGCGGCGGCATCGGGCTGGCCACGGTCAACAGCGCCGCCATTGCCGGTGCCGGGCGCATCATCGCCATCGACCGCGTGCCGGCCAAGCTGGAGCTGGCGCGCAAGTTCGGCGCGACCGACGTGATCGACGCCGGCAATGCAGACGTACTGGATGCCGTGCGCACCCTCACCGGCGGCGGCGTGCACCATGCCTTCGAGGCCATCGGCCTGAAGCAGACTACCGAGCAGGCCTTTGCCATGCTGCGCCGGGGCGGCACCGCCACGGTCATCGGCATGATCGCGCCCGGCGTCAAGATCGAACTGAAGGGCAGTGACTTCCTTGCCGAGAAGCGCATCCAGGGTTCGCTGATGGGATCCAACCGCTTTCCGGTGGACATGCCGCGCATGGTGGACTTCTATATGGCCGGCCGCCTGCACCTGGACGAACTGATTGCGCAGCGCCTGCCGCTGGAGCGCATCAACGATGCCTTCGACGAACTGCGCCGCGGCGAGCTGGCGCGCTCGGTGATCCTGTTCGATTAAGGGCCGCTGCCCACAGCGCCATGGTTCGCGCTGTGGGACAATCGCGGCGCACCGCAATGACGAGGCGCCGCATGAAGACAATCGAATGGAAGGACTGGGAGATTTTTTGCCGCGTGGTGGAAGGCGGCGGCTTCACCCAGGGGGCCGAGCTGGCAGAGGTACCCAAATCTTCCGCCAGCGCCGCGGTGGCGCGGCTGGAAAGCCAGCTTGGCATCCGCCTGTTCGAACGCACCACGCGCCGCGTGCGCGTGACCGAACGCGGCCAGCGCCTGTATGAGCGCGTGGCGCCGCTGTTCGCCGAACTCCATGAAATCAGTGCCGAGGCCACCTCGGACAGCGCCGAAGTCAGCGGCCTGCTGCGCATCTCCACCCCCTATGAAGTCGGCTCCCAGCATCTGTCCGAAAGCCTGACGCGCGTGCTGCGCGCCCACCCCGGCCTGCGCGTGCAGGTCGATGTCAGCTGGGACCAGCCCGACCTGATCCGCCACGGCTACGACCTGGCGTTCGTGATGACCGACACCGCGCTGCACGACACCTCGTTCGCCAGCAAGCGCGTGGTCCTGGTTGAACGCGCTTTCTATGCCGCGCCGGCACTGATCAAGGCGCGCGGGCTGCCGCGCACGCCGCAGGACCTGCAGGGGTGGCCCACGCTGGGCAACGCCGACGACCGGCACTGGGAGTTCCTGCGCGACGGCGTGGAGATTGCACGCCTGGATGTCGAGCCGCGCATCTGCACCCATAACGCCGAGCTGCGGCTCAAGGCGGCGCTCGACGGGCTGGGCGTGACGCGGCTGTCGCCGCGCTTCGTGCAGGATGCGGTCGGGCAGGGGCAACTGGTGCGCGTGCTGCCGGGCTATGCCTCATCGCCGCTGAAGGTCTACGTGCTGATGCCGGCGCGCAAGCTGATGCCGGCCAGCGTGCGGGTGCTGCTGGACATGCTGGAGCAAACGCTGGGGGTGCCGGAGGCGCGGCGCCCGTCCGGCAAGCGGAGGGAGAACGCTTAGCTGCCGCGGCCTCCGCTCGCAGGCATCGGTCAATAAGGCTGCTCGGCCGGCCGCACGTCAAAGTGCAGCACTTCGGCAAGATCCAGCATTTCCTCGTCGTCCTCGCTGCGCGTGATCCAGCCGCCGTAGGCGTCGCCGCCGGTATCCCAGTTCCACAGCGTATAGCCGGCCACGCGCAACTGGTTGTGCGCCAGCTCCATCAGTTCCGGCACGCTGGTGGTCTCCAGGAAGGCTTCTTCCTCGGGGTCATCGCTGCCCCAGTCGATCTCCAGGTCGATTCGTTCGCATAGCTGGTTCAGGCAGCCGATAAAGGACTGGGCATCCTTCCAGTCGACAAAGAACCCGGACTGCCAGTCGATGACCTCGCGGATCACCCACAGCAGTTCCTGGCCATCGGTGTCATCGTCCTCGGCATCGAGCAGGGCATCTTCAAACATCGACAGCTGCGCCGAGGTCTGCGCGCTGTCGCCAAGGTTGATCAGGGCGAAGAAACGCGCAATCGCGTCCTGCGTGTCGTCGTCCAGTGGTGTGGCCATCTTTTTTCTCCGTTTGCTGCGGTCTCCTAGGCCGCGATGCGCATGATCTCGCGTTGGCCGGCCGGTGTCACGCGCAACGCGCGCGAGGTGCGCGTGGGCTCGACCCAGCCGCGCGCCAGCAGGCTGCCCAACAGCGCCGCGCCCAGCGCGCCGCCCAGGTGCGGCTTGCGCTCGCTCCAGTCCGGGCAGGTGCAGGCAAACTGGCGCCGCTTGCGCCGCGCCGCCGCCACGTCGACACCCAGCCCCGCCAGCGCCTGCGCGCCGTCGCCGCTCAGGTCTACGCGCTGTCCGTCCAGCATCAGCCAGCCTGAATGCGTCATCCGCTCGAACAGGCCCACCGCCAGCTCGCCCGCCAGGTGGTCGTAGCAGGTGCGCGCCTGGCGCAGCGCCGGTGGCGCGGTGCGCGATACCGGCACGTCGCGCAGCCGCGGCGGCTGGCTGGCCAGCGACGCCGACGCCAGCGCCTCGATCGCCACGCCGATCTCCGGCGCGGCCAGGCGGTAGTAGCGGTTGCGCCCGCGCGTCTCGGCCACCAGCAGCCCGCCTTCGGTCAAGCGCGCCAGGTGGCCGCTGGTGGAGGAGGCCGACAGCCCGGCGATCAGCGCCAGCTCGCCGGCGGGCCGGGCGCTGCCGTCCATCAGCGCCCACAGCATGGCCGCGCGGCCGGGATCGGCGAGCAGGCCGGCGAGCTGGCTGATGCCGGGGGTGTAATCCATGGTTTGGCTCCGGATGAAAGGTGGCATGCGGAGTATAGGAGATGGGCGGGCCATTTGGGACGCGCTAATTAACTTCTTGCAAGCTAATTAAGTTCTTGCAAGCGAATTAAGTCCTTACCAAGAGACGAAATCGGCGCTCGGCGCGCGAGCGTTCTAGCGGCTCAAAAAGGACGCTGAAGGAACCTAAGGCGGGATTGACACTGGGGACCGCGGGTGCCCAAGAGAAGAGTTTGCGCTGCCCTTCGCACGGGCGAGCCGTAGGCGAGGGGATCCGCACTAATTCGGCGCGGCGCTACTGCTGGCCAGGATCGACGAACAGCTCGTGAACATCAATTCCCAGAAATTCTGCGAGCCTGCAGATGTTGTCAATGGTTGCATTGTTCACTGCGCGCTCGATCTGGCTGACATAGGTCCTGTGGAATCCTGCCCTAATGGCGAGATCCTCCTGGGAGAGGCCGGCTGCCTCCCTCATCTTACGTAGGTTGGAAGCAACCCGAAGCCGCGCGTAGGTCTTTTCTGCACTCTTTGACATGGGGCGCAGAGTGCGCAAAGCACGACTAAAAATCTACACGCATCCAGCTCTACTGGATATACATCTACTGCTTATAAAACTATAATGCTTCGCGTCGGGGGTGCCTCTGGCGGGAACCATGGGCCCGCGTCACTCCGTTCCAGAGAAAGCCAGGGCGGCGATGATTGTGTTTTTGGACTTTGACGGTGTCTTGCATCCAGACGCTGCTTACTTGATGAAAGGTCGTCCGGAGCTTCGCGCGGCAGGAGCTCTGTTCATGTGGGCCCCGATTCTTGAGGAAGCGCTCGCGCCGTATCCGGACGCCCAAATTGTCCTTTCTACTTCGTGGGTTCGGGTTCTCAAGAGCTTCAGTCGCGTGCGTGCGTTTCTGCCAGCCGAGCTGCAAGCACGAGTTATTGGCGCGACGTGGCATTCGGAAATGGCGCGGCATCATGAAGGGAACCATCGCATCGATGCCAACTGGTTCTCTGAGCTTTCTCGCTATGCGCAAATTGCGCGGTACATCTCGCGGGCAGGGCTGCGTGCCGAACACTGGCTAGCAATCGATGACGACAGCGAGGGATGGCCGAGCGAACTTCGCGACCATTTGATTGAGACGGACGGGGAGTTGGGTCTAGCGAGCGCGACCTCACAAACAGAGTTGGCGAAGCGACTGCAGTGGATGGCCGCTCAGTTTACCGATGGGGATTCACCGCAATGCTACGCGTGACCGTGGAACTTATCCCAGACGGCAAGGAAGAATGCAGCCGTATGCTTGGACGAATGGAGATCGAGAATATTGACGGCGAATCGTTAGCCACCGGTGCTTATCGCATCGTCATGAACGAGTTCGACGCACGCGGCACGGGTCAATACACGACGTTTCGGACCGTTGCCGTGTTGGACAATGTGGAGCGAGATCTGGTCCGTCCCATGCAACTAACTGGGATGGCGCTGAGTGTCGTCGCGCCTGTCAAACGCACCATGCACGGCTCCCAAGATTATGAGCCGCAGGGCGTGGTGCTTACGCGCGAAGTCATTTGAAGCGCGGCGGGATCCGGTAGGAGAACACGATGGCCGAGAAATTCGTCTTTCGGGAAGCGGAGTTTCGCGCGGGCGCACATCTTTGGTCCAATCCAAAGCTGCGTGGTACCCACGCAGAAATACCTATCATCCTTGCTCGTCCGACGCTGTTTGATGTCGT
Source organism: Cupriavidus sp. FW305-46 (assembly GCF_058787075.1). Taxonomy (NCBI): domain Bacteria; kingdom Pseudomonadati; phylum Pseudomonadota; class Betaproteobacteria; order Burkholderiales; family Burkholderiaceae; genus Cupriavidus; species Cupriavidus sp. FW305-46. The sequence goes on along the minus strand of NZ_JBYSZI010000001.1, from coordinate 196,861 downwards.
TAAGCTCGCTCAGCATTATTCGCTCGAGGCGTTGCACCTGGCGAATCGACGGCTCAGAGTCAGCCGCGAAATCTCTGAGCGGCAGTATCTTCGAACGGACGCGATTCTGCGCAACATCGACCGCATCAATGCTGCGCCTCCTGCGACGATCGAAGAGGTCGCCCGAGCTATCGAGACTGATGACGATCTGCCCGTGCCGGTCGATCCCATCCCGACTGCGGCGCCTCGCGCGTTAGCGCGCTGGCTGCCCGCCATGCACAGACTCCACGCCTTCGCCCAGGCCAATCACTAACGATCATCGATTTACTTAACCGCATAGGCTGAGAAGGCCTTGCCTCGCGCCCACCGCACGGATTTGGCGCACCCCACTCAGCAATTCACTTCATGCAGAATCTCGCAGTACTTATTCTTCCGGGAACATGGTCTTCGCTTGCTGAATTTAAGTCGGCCATCAAGAAACACGCGCCGAGCTATCGCTTTGCCAACGGCGTACTCGTGGATCAGCGCACTCGCGAAGGCGTCCGCGTCCACTTTCGAATGGGGCACACCCCGAGCATTGTGGATGACTTTCGATGGGGGGGTACCTATTGGTACGACTCAGATGACATGCGTGCCATAGCCGGGCATACCGCTCATGTCATCCTTGCGGACCCTGGTGGTAGCTCCCAGCGCATGGCACATGTAATGGCCACAGCGAGCGCCGTGGTCAGAGCCGGAGCCTTGGGTGTGTACGTGGAAAACGCTGGTCTTGCTCACCCCGCGCGGAACTGGTTGGCGCTGGCCGAAGATGGCATCGACGGAATATTCCGCGCTTTCGTTGCGACCATTGATGCCGGAATTGACGGTGCACACTGTAGTGGTATGCAATCCTTCGGCATGAAGGACGTCAAGGTACCGTCTAGCGTACCGGACTGCACGAGAATCGCGGGTACGTTTGCGCGGCATCTGGTCGTGAAGGAAGCAAGGTTCAACCCGGGGACGACGATCAGGATCAGCAACAACTCAATGCCGTCCCACATTCGGATCACCGAATCCGCTGCGATCATCGATGGATCGCCCCTCGATAATCGCTTTGGCGCTTGGCAGCTTGTGCCAGCGCAACTCGCACATTAGGCGAGCTTCGCGGGCCGAACGCCGATTGAGGCGATTTGTGCACTTCAAGTCGACCTACCCGTTCAGATGGGCTGATTAGGCGTTACATTCTGATATTAGAATGGCTCTTAGGATAATTCCCAAGGGTTGTTCTGATGTCAGCGTTGATTGTGGCACTCCAGAAACTTCCGACTTGGGAAGGCTCTCTGGAACAACTTACAGCGACCGCCGCCGGTTTGTTGCAGGAGCAGCAAACTTGGCAAGGGCATCCATTACGCGCGCCTACTCGTTCTGTCGTCGTCGACTACCGTACCGTTGGGCTCATTTCACCGGCCGTTCGCAAGCGCTACCAATGGCGCCATCTCGTGCAATTGGTTGTTTCTTGCGTTTTGGTGCAGATGGGCCAGACGCGTAAAGCCGTCGCAAAACATATTCAGTCTCTTGCGCCGGCGGAGATCATTGCGCTGCTGGAGGTCGGTCTCCCAGACTCAGCGCAGGATTTGAGCGGGCAAAGCACTGCGGTGGTTGACGAAGCCCGTGTCTTGTCCCTCGCGCACGAAGTGGTCCCTTTGATGGCAGCGGGGCTGGTCGACCACTTCCGGCGGGCACGCGATGGACAGCCCCTTCTCCATGACGCGCTTTTGTCTCCCTGGCTCAAGGGAGCAATGTCTCGATTGGCTAGCCTATACGTTATGTACGGGCTTCCGGTGCAAGGCGACGGTGCCCATACCCTGGTGGCGAAGTGCCGCCGACCTTTACGTGGGCGCGAGTGGGGCCTGCGCGCCTTTGACCTTCCTGAATTCCATTTTCACGGCATCCGCTTACTCGACGAGCATACGCGCCTGCCAACGATCGAGTGTATCGACCTCGCTCGGCAAATTTCTTCTGAACTCGATCTACTCGAGCAGCAAGCTTTCGCGCAACTCCATTCCACCTGCGATCAGTTTGCTCTGCGCGGCGCCGACGTGTATTCGGCGCTACGCGAATTCATTACCCGCCACCCCATCACGAACCCAGCTGAACAGCGCAGATTTCTGGAGGGGAGGAATATGCAGTTGGCCGCGCCGTTCTTAGCTTCGTGTTATGAGCCATCCCAGCCTCATCATCGGATCAAAGGTGCACTTCTGCAATGCGCAAGCTGTGGGAGCCCGATGCGGACATCAGTGGTTTCCGGTCACGTCAGTTGCATGGTTCGGCAATGCAAGGCCTTTGATGCCGCTGTGCTTCACGAATCAGCTCGACAGATCACTGTTCAGGACAGTCTCGTCGCCAAAGCACACATTCTTGTGTACTGGTGTGGTCCTGGTCTGGACGAAGTGGCACTGTATGACACCGCGATTGCAGATCCGGCTCGACTTGCAGCCAGCCTGTATCCCGGTCGAGATAAATGCGACATCAGCCTGGATAACGAGGCAGTTGGCATCGACGTGAAAAGCCATGCCAACCCGTTCGTGTTGGCCGCGACGCTCAATCGCAGCCTTGGAGGCCTTGAGCTCTTTCTAAAGAAGTACATCGCCATCAACGATCAAGCGATTTCTCGGTTTCCTGACTACCTGGAGATATTGCGTCGCGAATGCGATCGGCGAGACGTCGAGTTCATGTCCGTGAGTGCCCTACGTCGAAAACTAAGAGCCAGCTCATGATCGCAAACCGCCTACAAACTCTCGGCCTGCATCGGCTTGACCTGTTAGCCGGGTTTCTCTTTTATGAGCTCGGAGTGGCGTCGCTGGAGCACGCGCCGGGCCTGTTGATGGGATTTCGCAGCGTCGCTCGTTCGCCACTGCTGCGGGCACGGGAGATTGAGTTAGATAATTTGCGTCGTGCTTGCAGCGGCTTGTCGACCATCGCAGCCATCAAGGCGGCCGCCGGGCGCTACAACGACGCGTCGTTGGCGGCAGGTCGTAGACGATTCTTTCGTATTGACGAGCGCACGCTGGCGATCAAGCCATTGTTTGACATCATGGCGGCTGAACTTACCGAAGCACTGTCAGGACTGCGAGAGCCCCATTCGCCAGACCCTCACGGACAGTTCATGGCGCAAGCAGACAAGCCGTTTGCAATCCATGTTGAGTTCTCAGGCGAATCCCGCCGCTATGCGGTCAAGTCAGTACCTGCGGCGTTGCCGAAGCCCGCGGCACACGAGGCGAATCGGTCCGCTGGACAACGGTTTTCAATCGCGTGGGAAGACCTCCTCGAAGAAGCGAGTCAGATGGATGCGATTGACGAGTGGATGCAAACGACCCGCCGCGGAAATTGGCGCCAGCGCCTTCAGGCGGTAGCGCTCCATAGCGTCGATGGCGATGGCCAGTTCCATATTGAGAGCCGCCTTGAATTGAACGGCCTTCAGCATTTGATCGGCTTGCCAGGCGCGGGTAAGACTACATTGCTAATGTGTCTGCTGCGTTATCTCGGCGCACGAGGTATAAAGGTGGCGGTGTTTTTCCCGTCGATCGAGGTCTGCCGCCAGTATTTGGAAGACCTGCGCCGATACGGTGTCCAAGCTGGTCTACTGGTCGGGCAATCTCGCGAGACGCGGCTTCGCCATGCCCATAAGCTGGCAGAGGCTCTCGCGACTGACGACCCACTGCGTGGATTCGGTCAGTCTTCCGAAAGCGCTGGACTATTCGAAGGCGTGTGTGCGCTACCTTCGCTGACGTCGGCTCCTAGTGCTGCCTTTGGGATTACAGACAGCTTCTGCTCAAAGGTGCTGCAGCAAGGAGGGCAGGATGCTCGAGAAGACCGGCCCGAAGAACATCAAAAACGCCTCTGTCCGGTTTGGTCAATTTGTGGCTTCACGCGCGCGGCACGGGAGTTGCCACAGGCGAGCGTCTGGCTTGGGCACATCTTATCCGCGGATACGCGAGTACCCAGTCAGACTACGCCGCTCGATGAGCGCTATTTTGAACTTATCGGGCGCTCATTCGATGTTGTCGTGTTCGATGAGGCAGATCGCGCCCAACAGGACTTGGACCGCGGAGGTATTGCTGAACTTAGCCTGTCCGGTCACGACCGCTCATTCCATCGGCAGGTGCAGCGCAGCACGCTGCAGCCCATCGCGGCGGGGAAAAACTCCGTCCTGCACGGCATTGACTACGCGCAGCTTGCCATCGAAATTGCCGAGTTTGAGAAGCTGAACGTCGCGTTGACGCATGCGGTATTGCGCCTCACCGACGATCTCCGCAAGGCTTTCGATGGTCTATTGATGTCACCTCTGCGAATCATCGGCGATTGGCTCTCGCCCAAAAGACCGAGTGCGTTGGCGGAGGATCTGGGTGCAGACCCACAGGCCCAGGCAAAGGACGCGCTATGCGAAATGTGGGAGGCGGCTGCCATTCGCGCATTTCAGTTGCGGGGATCGCGGGCAGGCAGCGTGCAGCCATCGCCGGACATGATTGCGAGGACGGCGTCAGCCTTTGGTCTCACCGACGAGGCAGCCTCCAGTTTGCACAGCGAACTCAGCGCTACGATGTCGGACTGGCTGGGTGAGTCGAACCTTCTCGAGCTAGCTCTGCTGAGCAAAAAAATCTCAGAGTTGCTGCGGAGCGTTCGACGTGTATCGAGTGATGCCGAAGCCCAACAACTCGTCGGCCTCTTGCTCCCGGTCACGTTCACCATTCTTAGCTACCGACGTCTGTCGCCGCGACTGAATGACATGATCGCTCAAGGGCTGCTCGATCCCGTTCATGTCGACGAACTGGCTTCCAAGGCGTTAATCCTGGCGTCGCCGGATAACATTCTGGGAAGCCTTAGCGGTGTGCGTTTCTTCTCCATGCCAGTCGAGCGGGATGCCTCCAGCAACGCCATTGACGTGCAATTGCAGTATGTGGTTTTCGCAGGCACACCCCGGTTGCTCATGTATCGACTCCACGAATGGATCAAGCATCCAGACGGCTCACATGACGGTCCGGCCGTATTGCTGACCAGTGCCACGAGCTATCTACCGCCTAGCCCGGCCCACCACGTCGCGGTGCCGCCCAACTATGTTTTGCAGCGTCTCACACCGGAACGCGACGATGCGCCCAGCTCGCACTACGCGTTCAGACCGATTCCGGACGGGCAAGGCGCAGACGCGCGTTTCCTGCGCTTCAGCGGCGAGCGATCCGAGACGGTTCGGATCGCCAATCTCGAAAAGATGGTCTTGGCTTTGCTCGAAGGAGGGCCGAGTGACTCGCAGCTGGCGCGCGACTGTCTCCACTTCGATGTGCGCGAAGGCGTTGCGCGCAAGGCCGCCTTTATCGTGAACAGTTATGACCAGGCGCGTCGACTAAAGCAGTTCATTGATCAGCGACTGCCAGCTTGGCGTGGCAAGGTCGTGGCCGTGGTCGACGACCTCCCACTCCACGGGGTTTCGGGGTACGTGACCTCTTCTCGCGTGGAGAGTCTGGGCGATGACGACCGCTGGCAAGTCCTGATTTTCCCACCCGGTGCACTGGGCCGCGGGACGAATGTGGTGTTTACGGCGGGCCCGCGCAAACGCGATGCAGCAATCGGAACGCTGTACTTTTTGACCCGTCCGCATCCGGCGCCGAATGACATGAGTCTGCCGGTGAGCATGGCGGCTAGGGCTACGCTGGACTTCGATCTTCACCACGATGACTCGACCTCCCTAGACGAGGTGGGCAGGCGTCTGCTCCGTGCACGACGGCAGGCCTATCAGCGGATCGGACGGCTCCTTCGGCGCCCGTTGTATGCACGCGCGCTCGGTAGGCTGTTCGAGCCATTTACAGCGAACATGGCTGTGACCCTGATGCAAACCATCGGCCGTGCCATGCGAAATGGTTGCCCGGTGCAATGCTTCTTTGTTGACCGCGCTTGGGCAGAACGTACCAGTCGGGGCGATGAGGATACCGAAATGAGCAGCATGCTCGTACAACTTCGGGCGATCCTTGAGCGCGGTGTTGCGTCCGATGATCGCAGGGAGGCGGCCCTCTACCGCGCGCTCTATGGCGCTTTCCTGGAACCGCTCACTCGCATGACGGGCTTAAGGACGGCGGGCATGGCGCGAGACGACGGCGAGGACGAGCCGTGGTCCGATAACCCGCTCTGGGCGGCAGATTCACCCATTCAAGAGGAGAATTTCCGATGAAGTTCATTGCCCGTGACGCGGCATTTGCGCTCGAGTTTGAAGAAGGTGCCGCACCGCTGGTACAGGACATTGTGGCCATCAGCTGGAGCTCGGCGGTGCTACGCGTGCTCAAGCAAATTCGTGATGAAGCCACAAGCCGAGCGAAGGAAAGGGACGAAGAGTCGTTTATTCACTTGCCCTATGCTAGCTTGCGGGCCGAGTTGCAGCTGGAGATCGATGGTTGGGCATCGATGAATGACGACGTCGGACTGCGCTCATTGTATGAGTCGTCAAAGGATCCGGAGCCCTGGGGACTGCTGACCAGTGGCAATGCGCGCGAGCAGATGCAAAAGGTGCGGGATGCCTTCGCCCGTTGGACTGAAGGCGCGCTTGCCCACTTCAGCCAGGGACGTGGGGCCCACATCATCGGGATCGCTGCCCTTCGTCAGCTCAGTCAAGACAACGACGTAGTCGCTTTTAGCCCTTCTCAGGTTCAAGTGTTCCCGTGGGGGGCGGCGCTGAAGCCGGGAGCTTTAACGCCCTTCGACGTGACGGCTGGGGTGCTGGCTTCGCACCTGTCGGGCAAGGAAATTTTTCCCGGCCTCGGTCCCGTCGTGCGCATAGTCGGTAGTCCGAACCGAAACAGTGCCGAAGTTATGACGCGGCCCCACCACGCGGCCGGCGGCTACTTCAGCTTGGTCTGCGAAGTATCTTTGCAAACGCTTCCCGGGGCCAGCAAGCCGCTGGTCTACCTACGTTTCAAGCGGCGGCGCTGGGCAGATAGCTTGAACGGTAAGTACCCCCTGAATTCCACGATCGGCGGATTTGTTTTTCCCCACGTCGAACGCCCGCATCAAGCTTTCCGTTTCAGCGTCATGCGGCGCAACGACAAATGGACCACCGACCTGGGCTACGCACAGTTCGAATACGCCTTTGATCTAGCGCACGACTGCCACGACGAGAAGGTGCTTGGCTATCCTAGCGACGACCGGGCGAGCGTGGTCGTCATGGTCAAGGCTGAGGTGGCAGAGGCGAGTCGTTCTGATCTGCAAGCGGGGGTTCCGTTGGTGGATCAGGCCGATGGCTTTGCGGCGGCCGCAGAGGTGCTGCGAACCCTTGGCCTCCGCCCGTTCACTGATTTCAAAGTGGCCTCGCCTGTGCCGATGAAGGCGCCGCCGCTCAGCCTCCTAAAGGCCGAAGTTGCCGTAGCTCGCTTGCTTGAGCGTCATCGCGTGGAAGATGATGACGCAAGCGTCGACGAGATTGTCGAGAGCGCAACCGCGGCACCGACCAGCCGTTGGTTTAAGTCCGGCGTTCCCGTTCCCGATCTTGAACACCACCGGGTAGTTGGCGCGATCCAGACGCTCGTGAAGGACACCGCCTACGCATCCGATGTGAACCGGCAGACTATCTACCTGCTCAGTTACGGTGCCGAAGACGTTGAATGGATCAAGACGTCGGTCAGCTCGATCCTCGGAGATGCCATCAAGGTTATCAGTGCGCCGTTGCCAGCGAACACCCATGGCCCGCGGAACTCGCTTCCGGAGGAGGGGGGCAAACGGCGGCAGCGATTCGAAGCTCGCATGCGCGAGTGGCTCAAGTTCGCTGAGACCGTCGGCATACCGGAACGGGCAATGGTGCTCGTTCAAGCACCATTGTTCTATGACGTTGCCGACGGCAAGAAGAAGCCAGACGACTCCGTGAACAAGCTTGCGGCGCGCAAAGCATTATCCAGCATCGGGTGTACGGTGCAATATCTGCTACCGAGCGAGCCGGGTAGGCTGGATAAGTTCCTGCCTAGGCTCCAGGCCGCCGTGCTCGATCTGGTATTCGGCCATGCAGGGTCCGTCTGGGGGCTTAAGCGGGCTTGCGAGGCTTGCTTTGGCAGCCAGTCGGTCGCCCCCCGATGGGTTGGTGCAGTCAGTTCTCTGGTCGTCCAGAACGAATGGGCGGGCAAGCAGTCGGTGTTTGTTGCAACGCGGCTGGAATGCGCCAGCGGGCAAGCTTGGGTCCGATTCGGACACCAAGGTGCAGAGGGTATCGTCACGCCCTGGATGCGATTCGATGAAGGCGCCAAGTATCTAGCGTCGGGCAGGATGGAACTACCGCCTACGTATATCGGGCAACGGGAGCTGCTTGCACAGTTCTTTACCCGCACGTTCGACGAGATCGCTGCTCTGGACGCCAATGCAGTGGTCTTTATCGACTCGACCCGTGCCGCTCGTTGGGCATCGTGGTTGACCGATCCCGGCGTGCGCCAGACCAAACGTGAGCTCGCACGAGGCGTGTTCACGGGCGATCGTTGGCCAACGTTGCGCTTGCTGCGAGTTCGTGGGCAAGCGCCGGCGCTCGGCCAGGAGAAGCAGTTTGGCGTAGTCTCCGATGCCGGCCTGCCATTGCGATCCTGGACTTCGACGCAGCGTCTGTTTCAGGTGGGCAGCACTTCCGCCCCAACTTTCTGGTCGCTCGCGAAGCCTTCGACACACCATAAGCGAGGTGCCAGTTGCTATCGGGAAATGATGCTTCCGAACTCCAACAAGTCGGCTGACAATCCCGCTCCTTTCGCCCCCTTCCCCGCTCAACCTGACAAGCAGCACCTTAACTCTCGCGCAGTGGAGATTGTCATTCTACAAAAGCAGCAGTCTGACGATGATGTGCAATTGGCTTCCTTTGCTCAGCATCTCCGAGCGGGCATGTTGACGGCGCGTAACGAGGTGTGGGTGACGACACCGTCGCCGCTTCGCATCATCGAAAAGCTCACCGAATACATGCGGGGCTAGAAGAGTGAGTCGACGATGGCGTTTTCTGTCACGAAGTGCGTTCGTTCCTGGTTTGCGCAAGCAAGGCGACATGATGCAACTACGATCGCAACGAGCGTTTTGGAAAGGCAGAACCACCCGCAGCCAGATAATGGGTGGCAACTATGTTCATGCTGCGTTAGACCGGGCGCTTGATGAGGGCTACAGGTCCGAAGGACTGTCGGTGGTCCCACGGCGCGGTCTGGCCGACAGGTCACCGAGTATGCGGCTGCGATTGCTGTGTACGTCCGCCTTTAAGACGATACGGAGAGTGTGTCTCAGTCGCCCGTGCAGATTCAAGGAATGAATCTGTTCGAGTATCTGTGAAAGGCTAGACTTAACCTGACAGTGGTTGGTGTGCATGGACAATAAAGTCGGAAAAATCGCCTCAATAAAGTCAGAAAAAATCGTTTTCAAACAACCGGAGCCCTGTGTCTGGCGTGTCTTTCCGGACTTTATTGACAGCCTGCATTAGATGGCCGGCCGCATATGCTTTGGCAGCACCTTCTCTAAGAGAATACGATGAGGCAGTACACCGCTCGTCTGGCGCGGCGATAAAAGCACTTATCAGTAAGACCGGGGATTGGGAAGGTCACGGTTTTCGAATCTTGTGCAGTTAAAGGCACGATTCGGTGGTTACCCCAACGAAGCGGATAGGCGCGCTTATGATAATCTTAGGAGGTACGCGCACTGACTTCGAAGCAGTGAAATACGTATGACGAAATTGATGGTTGAGTTGCCCGAAGAACTTTACGCACGAGTCGCTTCTATAGCCAGATCAGAGCAGTCCACGCGCGAAAAAGTGATTCTCGATGCAATCCAAGCCTATGTTCTCAACTGGCGAGTGACGGTGGAGTCAGTAGATGCCTTCGGCCTTTGGAGGAACCAGGCATCAGCTACCCGCCGATATGTAGAGGCAATCAGATCAGAATGGGGGGATGAGGCGATCTAATCTCATGGAGCGACATGCCATCCAGAGCAGAGGAAATGGAGATCGTCGACCGGTGCATCGAAGTGGCTCTGCACGGCGTTGCGACCACTCTGAACAAGCGCGACGCGAACATCTTCCGGCTTGCCGCCATGATTCTGAGGCCCCGGTTTCCCATACAGTCTGCAACGCTCCTGGCCGTATGCGACAAGTATTTCCAGTTGCATCGTGACGACCTGATCGAAAGTGCGCAAGTTGTTCGCAACGGGTGGATAACAAGCCCTTCGCGCTTCAGAGATTCGCTGGAATTCCGCTTAAGATTCCTTCTGAAATGATGAGAATCCCTCGCCATTTGCGTCTGGATCCAAACGGTTGATCCTACCCGCTCTCACAGGGATTACTTTTTTAAAAGACCGGGTGATAGCGAAAGCGGCGCCGGGCAGGGCGATTCGCGCAATTTTTCAGGGGTCTAATCTGGCCCTCTGACGATTTCTCCGTATAAAAATAGCGATGTGGCGGCTGTTCGCTTTATCGGAACGAGAACTTGTAGTGCGCTGCTAACCAGCTGGACAGGCCTGATGCTCGCGATCCACATCGTGAATTTTAGCTTCCGTGGTATAGATTGCTTGCTGGTCGCCTGCGCCTTGCCAAGCTTCTTTCAGGACGGCGCTGTAGTGCCCGGTAGCTTGGGTACCATTGCCACCGCGGGAGTGGTAGTGCGAAGCTCGTTGCTCCTTATGCTTCTCGCACAACAAGCCAAGCCGCGAATGTCTTGTCAGCGCCCCGCACGACGGGGTCCGGGCAAACATGCTACACGGGCCCTCGTGGCGGTACGTACACGATTACCGCGAGCGGCCGTAAAAACTATGGTGGTTGCCAGCCCGACTAGCAAATTTCCATAGCGGCCCACAAGGTACCTCAGTTCCTGCCGGCCATGACCTAAAACTGGAAAACCTTGCCGTGAATGGCTCGATGAGCCTGAAGCGCTGCGCTAACCCCTTGGCAGTTCTGCCTTGCGGGCCTCGAGCTTTGCGATTTGCTCGTTAAACCCGGCTGGATTAATCATCATGTTCACGGGAAGATAGCCAGCGGTAGCCCCGAGCAGCGTGTTGAGCTTCTCGTCCCAGAGCTCGACTCTTCCATTGCAGAGGATACAAAATTGGAACCGGAGAAAGGTGATGGCGCGGTCGATGGCTTCTGGAGACTCCGGCTCCCTTGCCAAGCCCATGTCCTCGAGCGGCTCAAAGCCAAGCTCTTCCTTTTCGAGATTCAATGCGAGGCTGAACTGAACCGCTTCGTCGGGGCTAGTAAGAAGGAATCTAAGGCCGTGCTCCTCAACTCCTATGGTGTCGAAGCGCATCCCTTCGTACGCATAGAACTGTGCATCTCGGCGCGCCACGATGGCCACGGAATCCGGAAGCTCGATATTCCTACCCTGGACGTCAGGCGACTTATCAAGCAGCAGACGCCAAAGTTCAGGTCCAACGGCTTCCTTGAATCCGACGACATCTAGGCCCTTGGTCTTATAGCGAGTCCGCCGTCGAAGCAGCTTGTACTGTTCTTCGATGCCCATCTCGGCGAGGTTACGGACCACCGGTATATCTAGGGAGATGCGCTCATAGTCCACTGGCTCGTCGGGATTCACAAAGTAAGCTTTCTCTGCGTGCGCGATAGCGTTCCTGCCCTCGTCGAACAAATAGTCTGCAACGTCCGGCACGCTGGCTTGAAGCTCATCTCGGCGTTTGATAGCATCCTCGGCATCCAGGAGGCCTAGTCTAGCTCGAATCCAGTCTCCTCGCTTTCGCCCGTCACGATGGATAGATGCAATGACTTTGAAGAAGCTCAGGAAGGAATAGAACACGTTCTTCGAAGCGAGCCCTTCTCGGAACAAGGCTAGGGCGACCCATGCTTCTTCCTCGGCGGGCCGGGGGAGGTCATCGCCCGACATGAAATCGCGAACAATTCGCATACGCCGGTCTCCAAGCCCAATAGGATGGCTACCACTGACCCAACTGGTGACTGCAAGGCTGGCCCCGTCGCCCCACGACATTGCTGTCGCCAACTTGAGAATACGAGCTTGTCCTTGCATCACGTTGAGGCCATAGAGACCTGCGTTGAAGGCAATCGTTGCCATCAGGTCGTCGCCGGCGGGACGCAGGATGTAATCCATGCCTTCGAATGGAACGACTTGGGAGACTTTCGGCCAAGCGACGCCGCCTTCGACGCCTGCAACAACCCAAAGACCTCTCTGATTGAGAAGAGCAGCCGCGTCGGCCCGTAAGTCTCGAAGATAAGGTTTCACCATAGCTGCGCTAAGTTCAGGCAATGCGGAAGTGGTTAGCAGATTGACCGGCGTCCACTGCGCGCTGGAGCCAATCGGGCAAATCACCGTTGCCATCCCAAGTATGGCCATTTGCGTCCTTGTATCGCGGGACCGGGACTGTCGCTGCCGTGCCTGCTAATGCCGGAGCGGAGAAGCACCCTACCGCTTCCAGGTCCTCGAAATGAATACCATTTCGCGCCATTTGCGATTTGACCCAAACAATGGCATCGGCACGCTGTCGTAGCCGATGCGCATCCGAACTCTTAGGGCCAAAGGGAAGAGGCTGGGCGGAAGAATGGAGTGTAGAAAGTCTTTGCGTCATTGCCGTGCAATCTCGTTCGCCTGGCACGCCTAGGCACCCCGGCGAGGGCGGTGTCGCACCTTGCGTGACTACCGCCATCCTACCCTAATTGATGGTTGGAACGACTTAGCAAAGGCAACGCCAGGGCAGTTGAACCGGGTGTCGGCGGTGTGAATTGATATTGCTACGCCACCGAAGCCCGTCGGCAGGCGGGAACCAAATCTTCTTACGCCAGAGGTGGTCACGCCTGGAATGGCCTTGGCGATCTGCCGATTAGGTGCGGCGCGCCGTCAATGCCGGGTAGCCGATTGAGCCTTTCCGCGTCGCGCAAAAGGAATAGCTCGAGCGCAGGCCGTTCCCGACCCGTATCGGCCGCCTGTCCAACACTACAATCTGACCGACACACACCCCGCAGCGGTCATCCAGAAGATCTTACGGCCTGCGGTTTAGCGCATCTTTTATTATAATAACTAGTGTTACTATAAATGTATTCAAAAGTGAACTGCGCAGCCAGACCTGACCGCTCCTCGAGCGCCGCAGCACTGGGGAGATCGCAGCGGACTGCCAGGGAGGATGATCGACATGAGCACAGCTTTCAGCAATTCCGACATGAAGCGACACATCCAGCGCGCGGATTTCGGGCGCGTTTCGGTCTTCTTCGGTGAGAAGAGCGGCAAATACCCCGATGGAAATCAGGTATTGATACGAGGCTCCGAGACTCGCGCGGCGTTCGACACGCCGCTTGTCGCCAACTACATCGGCCCCGAGTTTGACGCGACCGAGCTGGTGGTGATGGGCCATGTGCATGAGGACCATATGGCGGGGTTGCATCGCCTTCCTGGCGCATCCATATATGTGCACGAACGGGATTTACCCGCGGCAAGGAGCTGGGACGGCATGATCGCCGCTTTTGGCAATGCGGAGTACGCGTCGGAGACGCTTCTCAGGTTCCAGCGCGAATTCTTCTATGTGCCGCGGCCCGATGCGCAGGGCTACGCAGACGGCGCGCGCTGGGATCTGGGGCAGACCGGCATTCGCGCTTTCCACCTGCCCGGGCACACCGCCGGCCACACCGTTCTTCTTGTCGAACCGGAGGGCGTGGCTTTCACGGGCGACATCGACCTGACCGGATTCGGTCCGTATTATGGTGATGCGGGGTCCAGCCTGGCGGACTTCCGTCGCAGCCTGGCACGGTTGCCTGAGATTCCGGCCAAGGTTTGGGTCACGTCCCATCACCGGGGAATCTATACCGATCGTGAACACTTCCTGCGCGATCTGGCTGCCTATGCGGCCAAGCTGGACGAGCGCGAACAGCGCCTGATGGCCTTGCTGCGCGAAGCCCCCAGGACGCTAGAGCAGCTGGTCGACATTCGGCTGCTGTATCCGCCAGGCTTTGAGGGCTTGTGGGTCGTCAACGCCGAGACCCGAACGATTTCTCAGCATCTGGCAGAGCTGCTGGCCGACGGGCGGGTGGAGGTGAGTGAAGACGGCGTCTACCGGGTGGGATGACAAGTCCCGATGCGGATCGCTGAGGTAGCATCGCACCGGGTATGCTTCGGCAATGGTTTGACGATATCCGTCGCGCTCAGAAGTTGTGGCGGATACCCAATGCGGCGCCGAACATGCTGTCCTTGCCGGCACCGGGCTGATAGCCGTTGTTGAAGGCAATCGATGCGGTGTCCAGGCACAGGCCGGCATGCCTCGCGTAAGCGGCGGTGAGGTACAGGTCCGTACGCTTGGAGAGGCGATAGTCGGCGATGAGCATCAACTGCCTCGGATTGCCGGCAGGCCTGAGCGCCGGCAAGGTCGAGGACCGGAACGTCTGGTAGTAGTAGTCCAGCGTCAGGCTCAGGGCCGGCGTCATCTCGTAGTAGACCCCGGCCCAGTACAGGTTGTCGCGCGTCAGTGTCTGCCCCGGCGCAGTCGACATGCTCCAGCGATATCCGGTCATGAAGATCGCGGGTCCGACAGCGTAGCTGGCAGCTGCTGCGGCCTTCTTGAAGGTCCCGGTACCGGCGAAGCCGCCAATGCCGATGATGCTCGGGTTCACCTGGTCATAAGTCACGGTGGCGCCGAACCGACCTGCTGTATAGGAGGCCCGCGCGCCATAGCCGGTATCGCGGCGAGACTGGCCGGGAACCTCTCCCGAGCCACCAAGGCGGCTGAGATCCACGGTGCCGCTGCTCCCCCCGGTGCCAAAGCTCCAGTGGGCGCCGATGCTGACCGGGCCGAAGGTTCCCGAATACTTGACGGTGTTGTCTTCGCGGTACACCGGCCCAATCTGGGCGATCACGGGTTCATACAGGCTCGACATGGCCGCTGGCGAGAAGTTGGCCAGTGCATCGAGCATCGAGGTGTATTGGCGACCGAAGGTAATCTTGCCGTGCCAGGCGCTCTGCAGGCCGACGAATGCTTGCCGGCCAAACAGGCGGCCGCCTTGCTGCAAGGTGCCATCGTCTCCGCCGACGCCGCTTTCCAGCACAAAGACGCTGCTCAGGCCGCCGCCGATTTCTTCCACGCCGCGTAGACCCCAACGCGAACCGGACAGGCCTTCCCCGTTCAACGCGTATCGATTGGCCGAGCCGCCTCTTGCGCTTTTGAAGTGGGTATCGATCTCAATGTTGGTGTCCACCGTCCCGTACAACGTGATGGATGCCTGGGCATGTGCCGTGCCTGCCAAGAGGCCAAGTGCTGCCAGTGCGATCAATGGGGGCTTGCCCCGGCAGCGTGCCACGTTGGACCGCACTCGGTGCTTCGCCTCGCGGCGTTGTTCCATAACGACAGCACCATCCTTGCTCGAGGCATTGCGCCTGAATGCATCCATCAACGATCTCCATATTTATCAGTCTCTTGGCGACTGCATGCAAAGGCATCGGCCGTGCACGCTTCTGAACCTGCCGCTGATTCGCGCGAATCGTGAATTAGCATAACGGTCGTGATGTTAAAGAAAAAGGGCGGGTATTCCCTGCGTAGTGCGGGCTGAGGAAAGGCCCAAGGTGTTGTTGCGTGGGAGCATGCGAACGTGGGTTGCACGACGCAGCTGTAACGGGCCGTATCACGCGTGGTTCGAAGCTGGCCTGTTTACGATGCCCGGAATCGGAGTCATAACGTTGATTCTGTAAAATCAGGCTTCTGGCAGCTAACCAGTTGGCATCCAGTAAACGAGAGCCTCAGAAAACAGAACAGAACAATGGACAGCGACGACGATATCGAGCAAGTCCCAACCCGCGGTCGTCCGGTCGGCGACCGCGAAGCGAAGCGCAAGGAGTTGCTGCGCGCCGCGTCAACGGTGATTGCACAGGAGGGATATGCCAATGCATCGCTGCGCAAGGTTGCCAAGCATGCTGGCTACACCACTGGTGCGGTGACCTATTACTTTGCGAACAAGGAAGAACTCGTCGTGGCGCTGATGGAAAGCGCCTTTGATCGTTTCGACGCGATGCTGGAGTCGGCCCGGGAAAGCGGTGATATCCTGGCGCCGTTCGAAAGCTGGATCAGGCTGACCGACCGCAGTGCGAGGTTCTGGCCGGCGACATCGGAGTTGCTCGCGCAAGGACGGCACGAACCTGCTTTCGCGGAAGTCATCACCAGGCGCTATGCGCGCTATCGCCGCCTGCTCGCCATCATCGTCAAGGACGCGCAGGAACGAGGCACCGTCCGCAACGATATTCCGGCGGACATCCTCACTGACCAGCTCGTCGCCATGGGCGATGGGTGGATGATGATGTATCCCATCGAACCCAAGCGCTTCACGCCAAAGCGGATGCGGGCGCTCATTGATGCCTTGGCGGTGCTGGTTGCGCCCCCGCCGGGCGAGAAGAAGTCCGGCGAGCGTGCGGCGCGTGCATAGGAGGGGTCAGGGGTGGCGGCTACGATCCAGCGCGCGGGCCACGTCAACCGCAGCTTTGGCGCCGGTTTCGATGGCACCGTCGATGCCGCCGACCCCGATGGGCGCAATGTCTGCCCCCACAAAATGAATTCGGCCATGGGGCTGTCGTATCAACGGAGCTGCCTGAGTCAGGTTGCCGGGGCGGTGATGCATCCATCCGCCTTTGGCAAAGGGGTCTTTCGCCCAATCCTGGCAGACCGTGTCGACGACTTCGATGTCCGGGATAAAGTCCCGCAGCGCTTGCTGTACCGCCGCGCGGTCATTGCCATCCAGCGCTGAGCTATCGCAGCAGAAGCACACCACCAGCGTGTCGCCATGATCGCGCCGTTCGGCGTGGGCGGTATTGATGGGATGTTTTCCCGCCGGCGCGTAGATTACGAAGGGCTCGATCTCGCCCTTGACCCGTACCCAGATCTTGCTGGGCATGATCGGGTTCTTCTGCTCAATCATGGCGCGCACGGGTTGCGGCAGCGCGGGCGTGACAGATATCTCGCCTAGCATGTTCAGCGGCAACGCCACGACGGCACGCCGGGCCCTTACTTGCTGTCCATCGCGCGTGGTCACAATGACCTCGTGCCCGTGGTCATCGACAGCGGCCACCGGCGTCGAAAGGCGCAACTCGGCTTTCGACTCGGCGCTCATGGCATCGATCAGACGACCGGTGCCGCCCTCTATCGGCCAGTGCCCGGCGAGTTCCTTGAATGCGCTCCAGTTGCCGAAGCACATCGCGCACCAGAACAGGAGTTGCGCGAGCCCTTGCTCCTGCTCGGAACAAACCAGGATGGACATCGCGTTGAGCAGCAGGTCACGGTCGTGAGCCGAGAGCTCAAGCGCGTCCAGCCGGTCGCCGATGGTTTGCCTTTCGATCGTGCCGACATCCGCGGCTGCCAGGTCGTCCGCCTGAGGGAAATGCATCCGGGCATCGGCAAAGAACCGGGCGACCAGTGGCGCTGTCAGTTGGTGAAGCTGCTCCCACGTCCCGGCATGCATGGCGCCGCCGGCGAACCAGTAAGCTTTGGTCACCGGCATCGGTGTCGCCAGGCCGATGCCATAGCGCTTGAGTTCGCGCCAGACATGCGCCTGGGTCCAGTGCACATAGGTGCCGCCCAGATCGAGGTGCAGGCCAAGCGCCTGTCCCCACCAGGTCCGGCCGCCAATCCGGTCACGCGCTTCGAGCACTACCACCGAATGGCCTGCCATGCTGAGGTCCCGCGCAGCGGTTACACCTGCGAAGCCAGCGCCAATCACGGCAACATCGTACAGAGTTGTCATGCGTATCTCCGTAGTGAGATCGGGGAATAGAGGGGTTCCGAGCTGCGCTGCCGTCATGCCATCGCCCTGCATTCGCCGGCGCTGCTGCATGACGCGCGCGTGTCAGGCGGCCATGGACGTGTCCGGGGATTGGGGCACGCCGTTGGCAGTGTCCTGCCCTTCGCCGGTCACGGCCTCCAGCGAGCGCTTCGTCGTGCGCGGGCCGAACAGGCCAACGGGGATGGAGAACACGATGTAGCAGGCTGCCGCCACGAGCATGACGCCGGCCATACCGCTTGCGGAAAACAGCGCGGCGCCCAGAACGCCAGCGGCCGCTCCGCCGAACCGTCCGCCAGAGATCACGATGCCACTGCCCAGGGCGCGCAGCTGCGTCGGAATCGCCTCAGGGATGTAGGTGTAGTACGCGTTGACAACGAGACCGGTGATGACGGAAGCGAGACCGCCCGCACCGATCACCACCCAGCTGGTGGCCGAGATGCCAAGCACGACCAACGGCAGTGCGCTGAGCACAGACACGAAAAGGATGGTGGACTTGCGTTCATATCGGTCGAGAAACAACATGGCGACGAACGGCGTGACGCCGTAGATCAGGTTCCACAGGAACAGGATGTGATAGGCATGTTCCTCCGAGTATTTGAGGCTGTACACAAGCGAGTAGACGCCCCACTGTCCGAACAGGTAGTAGGCCAGCGTGGCGCCAAAATAGCCGAGCGTGAGGACGGCGATGGTGCGCAGCACGGCCTTGTCGTTGATGAGGTCGCGCAGCGTTGCCGCTGCGCCGTTCTGTTGCGTTGCGGCGATTCCGGGTTCGTCGAGCGGACCGCGGCGCAGTGCACGCGCTTCCAGTTCGCTGACGATGCGTTCGGCGCGGTCGAAGCGCCCGCACGATACACACCAGCGTACCGATTCCGGCAGGATGACGCGTACCAGGGGCGCAATCAGCAAGCCGACGCTGCCGGCAAGGAACAGATTGCGCCAGGCCCCGGTACTGCTGTGCGGCAGATAGAACATTGCCAGTGCCGCAGCGCCGACGCCGGAGACCACGAACCCGATGGTCACGATCGAGACAAAACGGCCACGTGCATTGCCGGGAAACATCTCGGCGATATAGACAAGCAGCACCGAGGTGGCGGCCTGCACGCCGATACCCGTGACGACACGCGAGGCCAGGATGGTCTCGTAGGTAGGTGCAAAAGCCGTCGCCAGGGCGCCCAGCGAGTACAGCACCGTGGTCCACACCAGCACCGAGCGTCGCCCCCATCGGTCAGACAGTCGTCCTCCCGCCAGCGCGCCGATGATCATCCCAATGAAGAACGCGCTGCTGATGAGGCCGAGCTGCTCCGTACTCAGATTGGTATGCGCTTTGATCGTCGGGCTGGCGTAGGCAAAGATGGCGTTGTCGTAATACTCCAGCATCAGGTTGGCCGCTAGCAGCGCGGCCCAGACGTAGTGGGATGCCATCACCGGCAGGCGGTCAAGCCGCGCAAGAATGCTGTAAGGCTTATCCGGTCTGACGACCGTATTCGGACGATACATTGCTTGTCTCCATCAGCTTTGTCGCTGTTCTTTTTTTTGGGGGGTGTGCCGCGGCCTTGGTGTGAAAATGGGCCGCGGCTTGTACGGTCAGCCGGCGCCGCAGCCGGCGACTGCGATGGCGCGTATCTCGACGAGGAACTCGGGGCGCGCCAACTGGCTTACGCCTACCCCTGTCCACGACGGATACCGGTCGGGAAGGTATTCATCCTTGACCTTCACAAACGCCTCGATGTCGCCGCGCAAGTCAGTGTGGAAAGTCATGATCTCCACGATGTCTGCCATGCTCGCTCCCGCGGCTTCGAGGACCGCCTTCAGGTTCTCGAACGCCTGCCGGGCCTGCGCTTCCATGCCTTGGCGCACCGTGGCTGTCGCCAGGTCGAAGCCTACCTGGCCGGACACCCAGATCATGTCGCCGACACGGGTCGCCGACGAGAAGTGAAGCTGGTCGTAGTGCCTTGCTTGTGCAAGTCCGGGATTGATCATCTGTCGTTTCATGGGCGCTTCTCCGTGCAAGGCGATATCAGGCGATCTGGCGGAAGACAGGCGAGCGGAACGGGTCGCCTTCATTGAGCTTGGCCATTTCTGCGCTGAACAGAGGCCCGTTGCGGGCATAGCGCGGGTTCGACAGCGGTAAGGCACGGAACGTGGCGTCGTCACCGAAGAATCGAAGCACCAGGGTATGGCGGGTCGGACAGTCGGCGTCGACGGCGGCTCCTCCGTGCAGCGAACGCGGATGCAGGAATACGACGTCGCCGGGCGTCACGCCCCAGGAGAGCACGTCCCAGGCGTTCGGGTCTTCGGCGAGTTCCTTGTCGATATGCGGCAGTCGCGGCAAGGTCCCATCGCCGTACAGCGGATCGGTCGGGTCATCGGCATTCGCGAAGCTGGCCCCGTCGTACTGGATGCCGAGATGGGAGCCGCGAATGATCTCCAGCGAGTTCTTCTTTGGAATGGGCTGGAACGTGATCCAGGCATTGCCCCAGTGCCTGCCGGCCCAAGGCAGGTTCGCGGTGTCCTGATGCCACGGGCCGCGGCCGCTTTTACCACCTTCCTTGGCGAATACCTCCTCGGCGAAATACCAGACATGCTCGGATCCCCACAACTCCTGGAATACATTTCCGAACGGCAGCGTCGTGACCAGATCGTCAAGCTTGTCCTTGACGACCGGATTTGCGTTATCGATATGGGTCTGGAGGCTGGTGCCGTCCAGCGCACGGAAGTGATACGGGCCCGGGTTGGCGACGTTCCACTTGAACGCCTCGTAGCACTGAGCGAGCTGCGCCGAGTCCAGGCAGTTCTCTACAAGTACGGCGCCGTCATTGCGAAACGCCTCTCGTTGGGATTGGGTGGTGAGCAAGATAGGTCTCCTTCATGGGTGATGGACGCTGGCCGGTGCAATGCATGAACAATAACTCGCAATTCGATTTAAGACAACGTCTGTTGTGTTAAAGTGGGGCATCGTGGTTCCGCGGGGTTGACGGGTGGTCCGGGTAATCGAGGCGAGAGATTTTGTGGATCGCCGGCATCCTGCAAGCGATGAAGCGGGGACGGCACCTTGTCGTCGGCGCAGGCGCTCGAAGCGGGCAAGTCGCGCGGCCGGTGGCCGGGGTGGCATGAGCGTAACTGTTAGAGGGGGAGTCGTTCGACTGGGTATTGCGCGTCAACCTGTCCAGCGTAATGGACTGCGCGGTCAAGGTCAGGCCGAAGTCATCCGCGTCAACGGTATCGCGCCGGGAATTGTGGACACCACCTCCAGCCTGGCTTTCCCTGTGCCGCAACTACGCGACCGTTCCCGCGCAGCACCGCAGCCAGCATGCGATTACCAGGATGCGTCGGTGGTTCGGCCAGCTACAAACCATGCCCGTAGCTCGCCGATGCCCTTCGCATTGATAGGCCCACGCGCTTCCAGCAGGAAGGGATTCCCAAGCCGTTGCCGGGTGGCATCCGTTACCTGAACACGGCCAGCCATACCGTGGGACTCCATCCGGCTGGCAATATTGACGGTTTCGCCCCACAAGTCATAGATGAACTTTCGTCGGCCGATCACACCGGCAACGACCGTGCCGCTGTGGATGCCAACCCGCAGTTGCAAGCTGAAGCCGCTTTGTTCGTTAAACCGGGTCAGGAATTCCATCATGTCCAGTGCCATATGGGCGGCCCGGGCTGCGTGGTCGGCAGCAGGAAAGGGAAGGCCGGCCGCTGCCATATATGCGTCACCGATTGTCTTGATTTTCTCTAGTCCGCGGTTTTCGGCGATATCGTCAAACTCGGCGAAGATCTCGTTGAGTACGGCCACGAGTCCTTCGGGGCTCAGGGCGGGGGAGAAGCGGGTGAACTGAACGAGGTCGGCAAACAGCACCGAGACTTCCTCGAACCTGTCGGCAATGATCTCCGGTGGGCCTGTGGCGATGAGATCCGATCGCACTTTCAATCGTTCGGCAATGGGCGACGGCAGTACGTTGAGGAGCAGCCGTTCGGTGACCTGTTGCTCGCGAACAAGCTTCTCGTAGAGCTGCCTGAGCTCATCGCTTTGGCGAACGATAGTTTCCCTGCTCGCTTCCAGCTCACATACCTTGCGCTCGAGCTCCTTGCCGTGCTGCAAGGACTCGCTGTGCAGTAGCCGAACTTCCAGCATGTTACGCACCCGCATCAACACCTCGCCGAGATCAAACGGCTTGCTGACGAAGTCTTTCGCTCCAGCCCGTAGTGCGCGCAGTTTGTGGTCGGGCTGGGCGGTGATGACGATTACCGGAAGGTAGCTGTCCGGCTGGACGGCCTTGAGGTGTTCCATGACCGCGAATCCGTCCATGCCAGGCATCTGGAGATCCAGTACGATCAGTTCATAGTGATTCCTGACGTGAAGCTCGCCGACTGCGCGTGGATCGGTTGTTGACTCGATACAGGTGTAGCCCGCCGCGCGCAACATCCTTTCGAGCAGCAATACGTTGGCCTCCAGATCGTCAACGATCAGGATTCTTGCCGCCAGGATGTCCGCTGCATGGATCATGGCAAGTCTAATCGCGGCCGTTCCAGCGCGGCGTTTAGTGCGTCCATGAACTCCTGGATCCGGATCGGCTTGGTCAGATACCGGAAGAATCCTGCCTTCATGCCCCGTTCAATGTCGCGCGGCATGGCGTTGGCACTGAGCGCGATGACCGGAATATGCATCGTCTTCGGGTCGTCGCGCAGGCGTCGCAGTGCTTCGATGCCGTTGATGTCGGGGAGATGGATATCCATCACGATCACCTCGGGCAAGGCAGTGCGCGCAAGCTCGACACCGAGTGTCCCCGTGGCTGCGGACAATAAATGCACATCTGCCCGGCGCGCGATGAGTTGCTCAAGAAGCTTGAGGTTGGCAGGATTGTCTTCCACATACAGCAGGGTGTGCATCGTTGACGGGGCTTCGCTTGGCGGCCGGACGGGCGCGGCGATCTCCGCGTGTTCGCCGGCCATTGCCGGTGGGGCGGCCGCCGGCAGGTCAACCCGGAACACGCTGCCTACGCCAGGCGTGCTTTCGACTTCGATGGTTCCACCCATCAGCTCGGCCAGCCGCCTGGCCACCACGAGACCGATGCCGGTGCCTTCCACGGGGCCCGCCTCATGCCCCAGGCGGTTGAACGGCTGGAATAGCTGGGCCAGCCGTTCCGGTTTCAACCCTGCGCCGGTGTCGTGCACGCTGACGCCTACGCGATGCCCCGTCGTCGTCACCTGCACATCGACTGAGCCTTGATCCCGGTTGTACTTGATGGCGTTAGAAAGCAGATTGAGGAGGATCTGCTTCAGGCGTGTTCGGTCGGCACGGACGAAGCAGGGTGGATCGACTGCGGGAAACCGCATGCGGACCGTGCGTTTCAGTGCTTGCTGCTCAAGCATTGCCTGGCATTCATGCAAGGTGTCGATGACCGATACCGGCTCGGGGGATAGCGACGCCTGACCGGCTTCTATCCTGGCCAGGTCAAGGACTTCGTTGATGAGCTCCAGCAAATGCCAGCCCGCCTTCAGGATCTGGTCAATGCTGGCCTGCTGAGACGCGGTCGGAGGCGGAGCCTCGGAGGCCATCAGTTGCGCGAAGCCCAGGATGGCGTTGAGCGGATTGCGCAACTCGTGGCTCATGCTCGACAGGAATTCCGATTTCGCATGGTTGGCGCTTTCAGCTGAGGCCTGGGCCTGCTTCAGTGCTTCAATGTCGGTGCCGGATGCCAGCCACTTTACTATCTTGCCGTCGGCATCCTTCAATGGCGATCCGCGTTCGAGGTGCCACCGGTAGGCGCCGTCGGATGCCCGTTTCAGGCGATATTCGAATTCGTACTCGCAACCTTGTGCCACCGCGTCTGCCCAGTGGCCGATATTGCGCGCGATGTCCTCGGGGTGGACGGCCGATTTCCAGGCGCCGGACCGGGTCTGGTCAAGACTAAGGCCGGTATAGCTGGTCCACCGTCGGTTGCAATAATCGATCCGGCCGTCCGCATCGGCGGTCATGATCATGTGAGGAATGCCGTCGGCGAGCAGCCTGAATTGCGGCTCGAACTTCCTGAAGTCGAGGGCGGAAGGACGATCCTTTCCGGCTCGGTCATGGGTCTCCCTGCGCATCATCTTCCCCCGCAGTCGGCGGTCTGGCGCCTGCCTGCAAAAGGCGATGGCAGGCTGCCGGATTCGCGTCTCCAAGGGAAGAATACGCGCAGCCACTGCCCGTGAAAACCGACATGCGCGGTAAGGCCGCCGCTCAACTCGCGGGTCGACGATGGGCCACTTCAGGCGGCTCAACCAAGGCTGGATGCCACTTCAATGGCGCGGAGATAAATTGCCGCGCGTCGGGATCTTCCACACCGAGCCGTCTGAGCAGCGTGGCGGATCGTGTCGCCGCGTCGCACGGGCTCTTCGTGTAAGAATTTGCACTGGCATCCGCCAGCTTTTCGGGCTGGTCGCGCAGGTCGGGCTGTTGCAGGGATTCCAGCCGGCGTGGCGCGCCCGGGTCATGGTAGGCGCTGCGCGGCGCCGCGCCCGTGACCGCAGCCATGCAGAGCATGAAAACAGCCGCCACACCGGCGCCGTCGGACCCTATCGGGCTCCGATCTCCCGGCGGTCAGGAGACATCCTGGCCAGGTAGCGGGCCACTGCCGGGATGTCTTCGTTCGACAAGGTCGCGGCAATGGCGTCCATCCCGCCGGTCGCGTCATGGCGCTTGCCGCTCCTGAACGCGACCAGCTGGTGGGCGAGATAGTGCTCTCCCTGGCCGGCGAGGCGCGGTGCCAGATCCTTGCCCGTCAATGCTTCTCCATGACAGGCCTGGCAACTGCGCGCCTGGACCACGGCCTTGCCGCGTGTCTCGAGCGCGGTGCTCTCCGTAACATCCGGGCTTCCGGCAGGCGCCTGCCCGGCGTAGTACGCTGCGAGTGACCTGATCTGGTCATCCGTCAGGTTACTGGCGAGCGGCCCCATGGTCGGGTCGTCCCGCTGCCCGCTGGCGAACGCGTGCAACTGCGCCTCGAGATACGCTGCCGGCTGACCGGCCAGGGCGGGATACTCCGCATTCCGGGATTGCCCGTGCGAACCATGGCAGGCGAAGCAGGTCTCCGCAAACTGCGGCCACGGGCCACCAGTGGCCTGGCTAGCCTGGGCCTGGTTGTCCAGTGCCGTGCCGAACCGGTGGTAGTCCACGAAATCGGGAACGAGGAATGCGGCCGCTACCGCCACTACCGCCGCTGTCGCGAACATAGCGCGCTTCATCTTCATTTATGCCTCCCCGGCCGGCGAGTGCAGCGCGCCGAGTGCCTGCAGGGCGGCACGGTGTCCCGAGCGTACGGCGCCGTCCATCGCGCCGGCCCAGATGTCGGCTGTCTCGGTCCCCGACCAGATCAGGCGGCCCAGCGGCGGATGCAGGTGCCGGCCCAGCTTCGTCCAGAAGCCGGCGGGCATCGGGTTTATGCAGCTCATCGACCATGGGTCGACCTTGCCCCAGTCAAGGTCGTGGTACTGCGTGGGCTTCAGCGCCTGGTCTCCAAATGCCTTGGCATAGATAGCCGACAGGATGGGCTCGGCCGCTTTGGGGTTGGCCGGCAGGTATCCGGGTTTGACGAAGGCGCTGATCACGCCCACAGAGCCGTCCGGCGGCGAGTTGTCGACCGACCAGATCAGCGGCCCGTCGAGCGGCACGACCTGTCCGTTGAAGCCCTTCTCCCGCCAGAACGGCCGGGCATAGACGTGTGTGGCCTTGCGCATGGGCGCATGTGCAGGCCAGATCCTGTGCAACTGTGCCCGCCCCGGGGGCAGTGGCGGATCGAACACAAGCTGCTGGCACAGCGCCGGGTTCAGCGCAGCAATCACGTGACGAGCCCGCACCACGCCCTGGTCGGTGTGCAGTTCGACGATCTCGCGATCCCAGCCGACAATCTTGCGTACCGGGCAGGATAGCCGGACCTTGTCGCCAAGGTCTTGCGCCATCCGGATGCTGAGAACCTGCGAGCCGCCTACGAAGCGTGTTTCCTGCGCGCCGTCCTTGATCTTCTCGAGCGTGTCGTAGTCACTGTTCGCGCTGTTGATCACCGAAAGGTAGTGCAACAGCCCTAGTTGCGCGGGCGGCGCGCCGAGCGACAGCGTCGCGGCCATGCTGAAGGAGAACTTCTCCTCATTGTTCAGGCCTTGTCGCGCCAGCCAGTCGCCAAGCGTCAGCTTGTCGTACTCCGCCGCTTTTGACGCCTTCCATGGCGCGCCACTGGGTACGCCGCGCGCCATCTCGCTGAGCCTGGCGGCAACCTGTCCCTGGGCGCCGATGCCCCCATGCAGGTCCTGCGTCACGCGGAGGTTGTCGGCGAGGAATACGGTCTTGCCCGCGTAATAGGTGCCGAAGGTCTGGACGCCGAGCTCGCGCGCTAGGTCCGCAATGGAGGTCTGGCCGGGGCCGATCCACTGACCGCCCGCTTCGGAGACTACGCTGTTGCCAAGGTCGTGGTTATAGGTGCGGCCGCCGACGCGGTTGCGCGCCTCCAGCACGACGAAGGACTGGCAGCCGGCGCGCTGCAGGTCACGCGCGGCGGTTAGCCCGGCCAGGCCGGCGCCAAGGATGGCCACGTCCAGCACATCGCGCTGGCCACGTGCAGCGCCCGCGCGCAGTGGCGCGGCGTTGGCGGCATGCGGTGCGGCGGCCGCCGCCAGCGATGCGGCGCCCGCCGCTGCCGCAAGGCCGAGCAGCCGGCGGCGCGTGTGTGAGTCCGGCCCGGAGGCGGGCGCTCTTTTCCCTACCGCCTCGACCTGTGCCGTGCCATCCCGGCGCCTTGTGTGCTCGCTCATTGTTCGGTGAAAACCATAAATAGGATACAAGGCCAAATATAGGACAAAAAGACAAACAAGTCAAAAGTCCGTGAGATGACGTGGTTCCAGCATCGCTACACGCAGACTCGCTCGCGTCTGGCAGGGAATACCCTGTCTTTTTTCTTCTTTCTATCTTTGTCATAGTTACCTAACTTTGCTGTGTTGGCCTATTAATAGGGTCGCTACGGAACGACAGGAGTTCACCCATGGATCAATCCAAGCGCAAAGCTTTCGCGGAGGACGGCGCCGTCCTTATCGAAGGCTGTCTCAATGCGGAACAGCTGGCACGGTGCAGGCAGGTGTTCGACTGGGGCATCGAGAACCCCGGTCCCAACGCCCATAGCCTGTTCGACGGCTCGGTCCAGAAGTCGCATGTCGACAACGCGAATCCCTTTGCCAAAGGCAGGCTGGATGAGCTGGCCGCCGCGCTGCCCTTTGGCAGCTTGCTCGCCGACCTGTGGGACTCCGAGCACGTGTGGTACTTCGCCGAGGAGCTGTTCCTGAAGTCGGGCGGCAACGCCGGGCGCTCGCCCTGGCACCAGGACACTTCCTACCTGCCCTGGGCCGGCAAGCACTTTGCCAACGCCTGGATCAGTTTCGAAGCGGTTCCCAGGCGCAACGCGCTGGAAATCGTCCGAGGCTCGCATCTGGGCGCGCGTCACGACGGCAGCACCTTCCAGAACCCGGACGATCCCACCGAACCCTTGCACGGTGGTGGCGTCTGGCCGCGGTTGCCAAACATCGAGGCCGAGCGCCGTGTCAATCCCGATGCCTACGACATCGTCTCCTGGGCGACCCGGCCCGGCGACGTGCTGCTGCTGCATCCCGGCGTGCTGCATGGGGGCGGTGCCGTCGACGCCGATTTCCCTGATCGCTACACCCTGGTGATGCGCTTCTTTGGCGACGATGCGGTCTTCAGCCCGCTGCCGGAGCACAGCGATTCGGGGTTTACGCCGGCGGGCGTCCTGTTTGTCGAAGAACTGGCATCGCTGAAGGCGGGCGATCCGTTCCGTGCCTCCTGCTTCCGTCAAATCTTCTAAGCCAAGCCCTCGCTGACATGACAACCCCCACCATGAACCGACAGTCCATCATTCCACCCGGCGCAGAGGCGCTGTACGATGCCCTCCATTTTTCACCCGCGACCCGGGTTGGCGACACCATCTGGGTCTCCGGGCAGGTCGGCATCGACGCCACCATGACGCCGGCAGAAGGCATGGAGGCACAGGCGCGGCTCGCCTTCGAATCCCTGAAAGGGGTGCTGGCGTCCGCCGGCGCAAGCCTGGCCGACGTGGTCGAACTGACGACCTATCACACCAGCCTTCGCAGCGAGCTCGCCGACTTCACCAGGGTGAAGGACGAGTACATCCCGAACCGCTATCCGTCCTGGACTGCGGTCGGCGTGACCGAGCTGGCGCTGCCGGGGCTTTGCATCGAGATCCAGGCGGTTGCGGTAGCGGGCTGCGGCGCAACCTGAGTCCCGGTCGCTGGCAACAACTGCCATTTTTTTGCACTCTATGTTTGTCACAGTGTCCTATGTTAGGCACTTTGTTTAAAAAATAAGAAACCGGGACAGTAACCGGTTGACCCTGGTGGTAGGAGACACAGATGAAATACACGACATGGCTGATCAGCGCGACCGTTGCGTTTGGTGGTGCAACCTACGCCGCCGCTCCCGAGCAGGACATGGCCCGGCTCGGAAAGGACCTCACACCGGTGGGTGCCGAGCGCGCCGGCAACAAGGACGGGTCCATTCCGGAATGGACCGGCGGCGACATGAAGGCGCCCGGCGGCTGGAAGCCCGGCACGCCGCGCCCCGACCCCTATGCGAACGATAAGCGCCTGCTGTCGATCGATGCGTCCAACGTCGACCGCTTCAAGGACAAGCTCGCCCCCGGCCAGGTCGAGATGGTGAAGACCATCCCGGGCTACCGGATGGACGTCTATACGACGCGCCGTTCCTGCGGCTTCCCCGACTTCTACTACGAGCGCACGAAGAAGAATGCGGCGAGCGCCAGACTCGCCGACAACGGCCAGAACCTGGCCGAGGCGCTCGGCGCCGGCGTGCCGTTCCCGATCCCGCAGAACGGCGTCGAAGCTATGTGGAACCACAAGCTGCACTGGAAAGGCGAGGGCTTCCAGATGCGCTACGCAGGCTATATCCCACCCAAGGGCAGCGAAAGCATCGGCGAGCCGCTCGGCCAGGAGGAATGGCAGATGTCGCCGATGTGGTCGCCGTCGAACAAGGGCGTCGCCGATGCGCGCGGCATCGAGAGCCTGTACCTCAACACCTTCACCAGCCCGCCCTCGATCGCCGGCGATGCCACGCTCACGCAGTACAAGTTCGCCGAGGCCAATGACGTCTGGCTGTACTTCGCCAGCCAGCGCCGCGTGCGCCGCGCTCCGACGTACCAGTACGACGCGCCGCAGCTCAATACGGAGAACCTGCTGACGGTCGACCAGTACATGCAGTTCAACGGCCCGCTGGACCGCTACGACTGGAAGCTGGCCGGCAAGAAGGAGATGTACGTCCCGTACAACACCTACCGCGTCAACTCCTCCGCGAACAAGGTCGAGGATGTCGTCAAGCCGAAGTTCCTAAGCCGCGACCACACGCGCTACGAGCTGCACCGCATGTGGGTGGTGGAGGCCACGCTCAAGTCCGGCATGCGCCATACCTTCCCCAAGCGCGTGTTCTACCTCGATGAGGACACCTGGACCATCCTGGTGGAAGACATGTACGACGCGCAGGGCAAGGTCTGGCGCACGACCGAGATGGGGCCGTACATGGCCTGGGAAATTCCGGCGTGCGTGTGGGCGGCCAACACCAGCTATGACCACCAGACCCGGCGCGCGGTGCTCGACCGCGTCGTCGCCGGCCACAAGGAGCCGGACTGGCTGGCCGCGCGCGAAGGGCGCCTGAAGGAGAAGACCTTCGAGCCGGACGGCCTGCGCCGCTTCACCACCCGCTGAGCGACCAAACGGGAACACGGAGAGGCCATCATGAAACTGCGTGATCACGCGGGACCGGTCGTCGGGACGATCGGGAGGGCAAGTGCGAATGCACGTGCAAGTGCAAGGAAACTGGACCGCAGGCTGGTCTGCACCGCGATCTTCGGCGTGCTGGCAGGAGCCACTGCAGGACCGGCCCACGCCGCGCAATGGACGCTCGACAACGGCTGGCAGGTGGCCTTCGATTCGACGGTCTCGTTCGGCGTGGCGGTGCGCACGTCGAAAACGAACTGCAGCTTCGTCGGCAACGACAACGGCGGTTGTGTCGGCGACGCGCCGACGCCGCTGCAGCAGTCCAACCCCGCCGTGTTCTCGTCGAGCCTTGACGTGCTGCGCGTGAACCAGGACGACGGCAACCTGAACTACAAGCGCTGGCAGCCGGTGTCTGCCAATGCGCAGTGGACCAGTGACCTGTACGTCAAGGCCTCGGACGGCTGGAGCGGGCTGCTGCGCGGCGTGGTCAACTACGACTTCGCGGTCGACCACACCCGTCGCAGCGACCTCGATCCGTCCGCGCGCAACTTCGCCACCAGCAACCCGCGGCTGCTCGATGCCTACGTGACCAAGGAGTTCGATGTCGGCGACCAGCAGGCGCGCGTGCGCGTCGGCAACCAGGTGCTGAGCTGGGGCGAAAACCTCTACATCCCGGGCGGCGTCAACTCGATCAACCCGATCTACGTGCCGTCGGCGCACCAGCCCGGCACGCCGCTGAAGAACCTGTTCATCCCGTCGCCGATGGTGTCGGCCAGCTCGTCGCTGGGACCGGACCTGGGCATCGAGGCCTTCTATCAGTGGAAGTGGAACAGCTTCGTGTTCGACGCACCCGGGACGTTCTTCTCGACCAGCGACTTTGTCGGCAGCGGCGGGCGCGGCCTCTATATCCCGACCTCGACGGTCAACGCGGCGCTGGGCGCCGCGGGCATGCCGCCGTTTCCGCGCGCCACGATTGGCGACAACGGCACCAGGATCGTCGGCATCAATCCCGCGACCGGGCTGCCCTATAACCGCCGCCTGAGCGCCGGCGAGCTGGCGGACCCCGGCACCAACCCGGTTGGGCCGCTGCTCGGCACCGGCACGTTCATCCCGCGCGGTCCGGACAACAAGCCGACCAACGCCGGGCAGGGCGGCCTGGCGCTGCGCTACAAGTTCCCCGACAGCGGCAACGAGCTCGGCTTCTATTACCAGCACTACAGCGACAAGGTGCCCTTCGTCAGCTACCAGGTCGGCAACACGACGGCCAACCCTTTCGGCTGGCAGGCGTCGCTCGACTACGGCAAGAACCGCGACCTGTTCGGCCTGTCCTACAACTTCCAGGCAGGTGAATGGGTGATCGGCACAGAGCTTTCCTATCGCCCGCGCGATGGCGTTGCGATCGACCCCACCGCGGTGATCGATCCGGGCAACCCGTACTACTGCAATGCGCTGGCCGATTTCACGGTGAAGCCGGTCGGCAGCAACTGCAAGGGTTGGGTCGACACGCAACACTACCAGCTCCACCTGACCGGCATCCACATCATGTCGCCATCGGGATCGTTCGGCTGGCTGCTGCGCACGCTCGGCGCCACCGAGGGCACGCTCACCGCCGAGGGCGCGCTGGCGTACTACCCGAAGCTGAAGCTCAACGCCGGCATCCCGTATGCGGTCACCGCGGACTACAAGCTGCCAACCAGGCTGTCGGCGGGCATGGTGCTGGCGGCGTCGGTGACCTATCCCAACATCTTCGGCACGCGCGCGTCGCTGTCGCCGGATATCGCTGTCATGCAGGGCATCGGCGGATATTCGGCAACGGCACTGCCGGGCTTCATCCAGGGCGCGGGCGCCGCGGTGATCGGCGCGACCATCGACTTCAAGACCAAGCCGGAAACGAAGATGCGCCTGGACTACACCCACAACTGGGGCGGTAGCGGCAGTAACCTGCTGCGCGACCGCGACTTCTTTTCCCTCAGCATGACCACCGCATTCTGATGCTCGCACGCCTGATCACCCGTTTAGAAGCTGCCCTGTTCGGGCATCGCCTTCCTTTCCTGCTGCTGCTGGCGGGCTTCACGGCCGCAATGGGCGTGCTGGGGGCGAAGCTCGAACTCGAGGCCGGCTTCGAAAAGCAGCTGCCGCAGGGTCATGAGTACATCAAGACCTTCGAGCAGTACCGCAACCAGCTGTTCGGCGCCAACCGGCTGACCATCGCCGTCCATGCACGTGACGGCGACATCTGGAACGCGCAGGCGCTGACCCAAGTGCTCAAGGTCACCGAAGCTGTCACCTACCTGCCCGGCGTGGATCGGGCGAGCGTGACGTCGCTGTGGACGCCGAACGTCTTCTTCACCGAGATTACCGAGGATGGCTTCCGTGCCGAGGCGGTGACCGGTGGCGAGATCGTGCCGGAAAAGCTCTCGGCAGACGTGATCGGGAAGGTCCGCCAGCGCGCCACCGCCGGCGGCCATATCGGCACCCTGGTCGCCCGCGACCAGACCAGCGCCCTGATCACCGCCGAGCTTGGAGACGTCGACCCGGCCACGGGCAGGAAGCTCGACTACATCCAGTTCAACCGGTTGCTGGAGGAGAAGATCCGGCGCCCGTTCGAGAATGACAAGGTCGAGATCCAGATCATCGGGTTTGCCAAGCAGACCGGCGACATCGCCGACCGCGCGGCGGACGTGGCGCGCTTCTTCGCCATCGCCTTCCTGCTCACCGGGCTCGCCGTGTATTGGTACTGCCGCTCGATCCGCCTGACGCTGCTGCCGCTCGCGTGCTCGCTAGTGTCGCTGGTCTGGCAGTTCGGCACGCTGCGGCTGCTCGGTTACGGGCTTGACCCGCTGGCTATCCTGGTGCCGTTCCTGGTGTTTGCGATCGGCGTCTCGCACGGTATCCAGCAGATCAACTTCATCGTTCGTGAAGTTGCGCAGGGCACCGATTCCGCCATGGCCGCGCGGCGCAGCTTCACGGGCCTGCTGATCCCCGGCTCGCTCGCGCTCATCACCGCATTGGTCAGCTTCGTCACGCTGCTCCTGATCCCGATTCCGATGATCCGTGAACTGGCGCTCACGGCGGCGATCGGGGTGGGCTACAAGATCGTCACCAACCTGATGATGTTGCCGGTGGCCGCGTCGTACTTCCGCTTTTCGCCGGAGTTCGCGCGCCGATCCCTGGCTCGGCGTGAACGCCATAACGCTTGGCTCGAAGCCATCGCCCGCACCGCGCAGCCGCGCAACGCCGCGAAGGTGGCGCTCGCCGGCGCAGTGGTCTTCGGCCTGGCGGTATGGCAGAGCCAGGGGCGCCACATCGGCAGCCTGCAGGCGGGGGCGCCGGAACTGAGCGCGGACTCCCGCTACAACCTTGACGTGGCGGCGATCGTCGACCGCTTCGACGTGGGCCTGGACTGGCTGACCGTCGTGTTCGAGGCCACCCCGGAGCACAAGGGCGAAGTCTGCTCGCGCGCCGACCAGCTGCTGTTCATCGACGACTTCGCCTGGCGCATGGGCAGCGTGCCGGGCGTGGTGTCGACCGACTCGCTGGCCGCGCAGCTCAAGCTCTACAACGTCGGCATGAACGAAGGCAGCCCCAAGATGGCGACCGTGACGCGCGACCCGCGCGGCCTCGGCTCGCAGTTCCAGGGCGTGAACAACCGCATCGCCGGCCTGTCGTCGATCGACTGCCGCGTGCAGGGCGTCAACCTCTACCTGCCGGACCACCGCGCCACGACGATCAGGAGCGTGGTGGAGGCGGTGAAGGATTTCCGCGATGCCAACCGGCTCGACGGCGTTCGCGTGCGCCTGGCGAGCGGCAACGCGGGCGTCCAGGCCGCCACGAATGAGGTGCTGGAGGAGAGCGAGCTGCCGATGATGCTCTACGTCTACGCAGCCATCCTGATCCTGGTTTTCCTGGTTTACCGCGACTGGCGAGCGATGATCGCCTGCTGCCTGCCGCTGACCGTTGCGACGTGGATCGGCTACTGGTTCATGAAGAAGCTGGAGATCGGCCTGACCGTGGCCACGCTGCCGGTGATGGTGCTCGCAGTCGGCGTCGGCGTGGACTACGCCTTCTACATCTACAACCGCCTGCAGGTGCAGCTGGCGCACGGTCTTGAGTTCACCAGGGCGCTTGAGCTAGCAATGAAGGAGACCGGGCTTGCCACTGTATTCACCGCCATTACGCTGTCGGTCGGCGTGGCCACGTGGACGTTCTCGAGCCTCAAGTTCCAGGCCGACATGGGCGCGCTGCTGACCTTCATGTTCATCGTGAACATGGTGATGGCCATCACGCTGCTGCCCGCGTTCGCGGCGATGCTCGAGAAATTCTTCCCGCGGCGCGGACCGGCGTACATGCCGGAAATTCTGAAGCACTAGGACACACCGATGAGCCACCTTTTGATGAGCCCGCTCCGATACCTGCCTCTGCTTATGGCATGCCTGTCGTTTCCAGCCGCCGCTGACGGGACCAAGGCCCCGGCCCACTGGCCGTCCATGGAACCGGCCCGGCAGGTTTCGAACGCAGCCGCCGCGCCGCTGCTGGCGACCGCGCGCGCGGGGAAACGTGTCGTCGCGGTGGGCGACCACGGCGTGATCCTGCTGTCCGATGACGGTGCCAGCTTCCGGCAGGCGAAAGCGGTCCCGGTCCGGACTCTGCTGACCACGCTCCAGTTCGTCGACGCCCGCCATGGCTACGCGGCGGGCCACGATGGCGTGGTGCTGGCCACGCAGGATGGCGGCGAGACCTGGACATTGCTGCGCGCTACGCCAGGCCTCGAGCAGCCGATCCTGGCGATGCACTTCGATAGCCTCGAGCATGGCATCGCCGTGGGCCTGTACGGCTGGGCGATCGAGACGCACGACGCGGGCCGGACCTGGACCGACCTGGCGATCGCATCGCGCGAAAGCAACGACCGGCATCTCCTGCACATGTTCGCTACCGCCCGCGGCTCGCTGTTCGTCGTCGGCGAGGGCGGCACCATTTATCGCTCGACCGACCGGGGCAAGTCATGGGAAGGGACGACCACCGGAGGCAAGGGCTCGCTCTGGCACGGTCTCGGGCTCTCGGACGGCACGCTCCTCGTGTGCGGCATGCGCGGCCACCTCTATCGCAGCAGCGACGACGGCAAGACGTGGCATGCCGTCGACGCGCATACCACCCAGTCGCTGACCGGCATCGCGGAACTCGCCGACGGCAGCGTGGCTGTGGTCGGCATGGGCGGCACCGTGCTGACGAGCAAAGACCGCGCCAAGACTTTCACGCGTGTGGAACGCGCAGGGCAGGAGGCGCTGACAGCCGTGCTTGCCGATGGAGCGCGCCCGCTGCTGGTGTCGATGAGCGGTCCGTTGGCGGTAGACAGGCCGACAAAACCATAAGCCGTAGCGCACACGCGGCACTGCAACACCTTCATTCACCGAGCAGAAATACCTGCCACCCATACTCTCAAGGAGACAAACATGGCAAAGCATCCCGTCGTCATCTATGGCGCAAGCGGCTACACCGGCATGCTGATCATGGATTGGCTGATCGACCAGAACATCCCTTTCACCGCCGTCGCGCGCAATGCAGGCCGGACCAAGGAGATGATGGCGCAGCGTGTCGTCCGCCTCGAAGCGGCGGAGTACGAGATCATCGAGGCGGAGCATGACGTCGACTCACTCACCAAGGCCTTCCGCGGCGCCAAGGTGGTCTGTAGCACGGTCGGACCGTTCTTCCGCTTCGGCATGGTCGCGGTCGAAGCGGCGCTCAAGGCCGGATGCCACTATCTCGACCCGGCTGGCGAGCAGCACTACATCCGCCAGGTCCGCGACGAGTTCGGCGAGCAGTATCGCCAGGCCGGGCTGCTGGTGTCGCCGTCGAACGCGTACATGTACACGTTCTCGGAGATCGCGGCGGAACTGGCGCTGGAGACGCCGGGCGTCGACGCGCTCGAGACCGCCGCGCTGTGCCGCGGTCCGCGCGGGGGCGCCGGGGTCAGCGTCGGCTCGACCGCGACCATCTTCGAAGGCTACCGGCAGGAAGCCTGCTTTCTGTGGGAAAAGAAGCTGGAGCGCCATGCCCCGGACGCGTCGTTCAACATCGTCGACCCGGCGTTCATGCAGCCGGTGTTCTGCCTGCCGTGGGGCGGCACTTCGCTGCCGGTCTACTTCGAGCACGACCCGCGCGTGCGTAGCTGTACCTCCTGCGTGGGTTTCTACGACAACGACGCCATGCGCATGGTGCACGCAATCGGCCAGAAGTGGGAGTCCGAATACAAGAACCTGCCGCTCGAGCAGCAGGATGCGGTGCTCAAGCAGCTCGTCGATTCGACCACGCCGGCGATGCCGCCGCGTGAGCGCACCACGCTGCAGCGCACGGTGGATTTTGCCATCGGTCGCGGCCAGCTCGCGTCGGTGCGCGCGACCGTGCACGGCATCACGCCCTACATCGCCACCGGCGCGATCCACGCGGCCGAGGTCATCAAGCTGCTTGACGGCGACACCGCACGCGTCGGCTTTGCGTCGGGCTCGAAGGCCTTCGGCCACCGCTACCTGCTCGGCTTCCTCGAGCAGCGCGGGCTGGCCCGCGCCACGGTGACCAGCCTTTAACTCGCCGGTCCGGCTATTCCTTGCCCGCCTCAGGGCGGGGAATAGCTGCGCAGAATAGTTTCACAGAATTCGTCAGAACACGCTGAGAGTGAGGAACGCCTGAGATGGCAATCATTGATTTTTTTGACCGCGGCCTGCGCATCAATCCGCACGGCATCGCCTATATCCAGGACGAGCGCAGCTTTACGTTCCGGGAGGTCGGCGAGCTGTCGTGCCGCATCGCCAACGGGCTGCTCGCAGAAGGCTTCGCCAAGGAAACCAAGGGCGCGGTCTGGGCGGACAACGATGTCACGGCCTGGAGCTGTGCACTGGGACTGTGGCGCGCGGGGATGGCGTACATCCCCGTCAATGGCCGCAACGCGCCGGAAGAGAACCAGTTCGTCCTCGACGCCTTTGACTGCGAGGTGCTGTTCTTCCAGCAGGCGTTCGCGCCGGTGATTGAAGCGCTCCGTGACGGGTTGACGAAGGTGAGGCTCTGGGTGTGCATCGACGCCGAACTGCCATGGGCGCCGTCGCTCGCAGCGTGGAGCGCGGGCCAGCCGTCGAGCGCACCGGTGGTCGACTACGACATGGACGACGTCGTGACCCTGTCGGCCACGGGCGGCACCACGGGCCGGCCCAAGGGCGTGATGAACACGCACCGCGCCTACCAGACCTACTTCGCGCAGTTCATGACTGCCTTCCCCTACCAGGGTGAAGACCGCCCCGTGAACCTCGCCGCGGCGCCGATGACGCATACGGCCGGAATGCTGTCGCTGCCTTGCACCGCACGGGGCGGCACCGTGATCGTCCTGCCCAAGCCCGATCCCGCGGCGGTGCTGGGCGCCATTGCGCGGCACCGGGTGACGGAGTTCTTCCTGCCGCCCACGGTCATCTACCGGCTGCTCGACATTCCCGGCATCTCGAAGCAGGATTTCTCATCGCTCAAGTGCTTTCTTTATGGCGCCGCGCCGATGTCGGTCGAGAAGCTCAAGCGCGCGATCGAGGTGTTTGGCCCGGTCATGGCGGGCGGCTACGGCCAGACCGAGGCGCCGGCGTCGATCTCCTACTTGACGCCGGCCGAGCATTTCGTCGGCGGACAGCTGGCATCGGACGAGCGGCTGTCCTCGGTCGGCCGGCCGAACCCGCTGATCCGCGTCGAGATCCTGAACGACCGTGGCGAGGTCCTGCCCCAGGGCGAGAGCGGCGAGATTTGCGTGCGCGGCGACCTCGTCATGAAGGGCTACTACAAGGCGCCCGAGAAGACGGCCGAGACCATTGTCGACGGCTGGCTGCATACCGGCGACATCGGCCATCTCGATGCCGAGGGCTATCTCCATATCACAGACCGCAAGAAGGACATGATCATCAGCGGCGGCTTCAATGTCTACCCGAGCGAAGTCGAGCAGGTCATCTGGGCCCACCCCGCAGTGCAGGACTGCGCGGTGATCGGCGTGCCCGACGACACGTGGGGCGAGGCGGTGAAGGCGGTGGTGGAGTTGAACGCGGGCCATAGCGTCAGCGCTGACGAACTGGTCGGCCTGTGCAAGCAGAAGCTCGGTTCGGTGAAGGCGCCCAAGAGCGTGGACTTCGTCGCCGCGCTGCCGCGCAGCCCGGTCGGCAAGGTACTGAAGAAAGACCTGCGTGAGCAGTACTGGCACGGCTTGCAACGCAAGATCTGATCGGGTTATGGAGAACGACAAGCCATGAGCAATATCTACATCGCCGGCATCGCAATGACCGTATTCGGCCGGCATCCCGAGCGCAGCATCGAGGACCTTGCCGGCGAGGCGCTGCGTGGCGCGCTGGCGGACGCCGGCTGCGGTGCCGGCGCCATCGGCGCGGCATTCTACTCGGGCATCACCAACGGCGCGCTGCAGGGCCAGTTGTCGGTCCCTGGACAAGTCGTCTTCAGCAAGACCGGGATCGAGGGCATTCCGGTTTTCAACGTCGAGAACGCCTGCGCGTCGGGCAGCACCGCCGTTCACCTGGCGGTGCAGCAGCTCAGGGCCGGGGCGTGCGACGTGGCGCTGGCCATCGGCGCCGAGAAGATGAACGTTCCGGACAAGGCCAAGTCATTTGCGCTCTTCGACGGGGGGTGGGACGTGTCCCGGGTTGAGGAGAATTTCGCGACGTTGGCAAGACTGGGCGAAGGTATCGAGCCACCGCCCGGATCGGAATCAGACAAGCCCTACAGCCGTTTCATGAAGATCTACGCCGCGCTGTGCCGGTATCACATGAAGACCTACGGCACCACGCAGCGCCAGATCGCGGCCGTGTCGGCGAAGAACCACGGGCATTCGGTGCATAACCCGCACTCGCAGTTCCGCCGGCCGTTCACGATCGACGAGGTGCTTGCCGCGCCGCCAATCACGTATCCGATCACGCTGCCGATGTGCGCGCCGGTGTCGGACGGCGCAGCGGCCGCCATTCTCTGCACCGAGGCAGGCCTGCGGCGTGTCGGCGCAGACCGCGGCCGATGCATCCGGGTTGCGGCGAGCGTGATCCGCAGCTTCACGCACCGGCCCATCGATGCGCCGGAACGGAACATCGGCCACCTGGCCGCGCGCCAGGCATATGCGCAGGCTGGCCTGGGCCCGCAAGACATGGACGTCGCGGAAGTCCACGACGCCTCGGCGATGGGCGAAATCATCCAGGCCGAAAACCTCGGCCTGGTGCCGTTCGGCGAAGGGGGGCCGGCTGCCGAGCGCGGCGAGTTCACGCTGGGTGGGCGCATCCCCATCAACACGTCGGGCGGGCTCGAATCCAAGGGCCATCCCCTGGGCGCGACCGGCATTGGCCAACTCTATGAGCTGGTCACCCAATTGCGCGGGGAAGCCGGCGCGCGACAGGTGCAGGGCGCGCGTCACGCGATCCAGGAAAACGGCGGCGGATTGCAGGGCGTCGAAGAGGCGGCGCTGGCCATTCATATCCTGAGCAAGGATTGAAGGAGACAGACATGGCTGGGTTCGACGGGCAGCGCAAGCAGGCGTACCGCGCGCTCGGTGGCTGGGTGGAGCCGCCGCATGATCCGCAGCCCGAACTGGAGGGTGAGGCGGCCGCGGATGTGATCGTTGTCGGTGCCGGCTTTGCCGGGCTCTCCACCGCGCTGGAGTTGGCCGCGCGCGGCGCAAAAGTGATCGTGCTCGAGCGCGAGTTCGCCGGCTTCGGCGCGAGCGGGCGCAACGCGGGCTATCTCGCGGGTGGGCAGGGGCTCGAGTACGACCTGTTCGTGAAGCGCGTGGGACACGGGCAGGCGAAGCAGATCGTGCGCTTCTACGATGAAGGCGTCGGCTACGTGGAGCGAAAGCTTCGAGAGTACGGGATCGATTGCGACTACAACGCCTCGGGCATCATCCGCGCGGGCGTTCATCCGTCACAGGAGAAGAGGCTGCGCGAGAGCATGCGGACCGGCGTGGAGCTCGGCTCACCGGGGGAGTTCCTTGACTACGCCGCCATGCGCGCGCGCGGCATTCCGCCGGCGTTCCTGTTCGGTTGCCACATACCAAGCGGTGGCACGCTCGATCCGGGGAAGTATGTGATGGGATTGCGGCGTGCGGCGCTGCGTGCCGGGGTGAAGATTCACGAAAGCACAAAGGTGCTGTCGTGGTCTGCCGGTCCCACCGTCTCGGTGCAGACCGAGCGGGGCCGCGCACGCGCACCATTGCTGGTGCTCGCGACCAATGCCTATACGCCGCAGCTTGGCCTGCTGCGCGACAAGGTCATGCCGCTGCGGGTTTCGGCGATCGAGACCGAGCCGCTGACCGCTGCGCAACTGGCTTCGCTTGGCTGGCCCCGTCGCGAAGGCATTGTGACCGCGCACTGGACGATGGAAAGCCATCGCCTGACGGCGCGCAACACGCTGGTTCTGACGACGAAGCGGCTGCGCTACATGTACGGCCGGCAGACACCGAATGTGCCGGATGAGGCCACCTATCGTGAACTGGCGAGGGGCCTGCGAGATCGATTCCCGATGCTCGGAGAAGTTGCCGTTCGTTCGTGCTGGAGCGGGTATATCAGCTTCGCCTACGACGCACTGCCCGTGGTCGGCGAAGCAGACGCGCAGCCGAACATTCTATATACGTCCGGGTGTTCGGGGCATGGCGTGGGAACGCAATCGATGATGGGCCTGCTGCTGGCCGAACGCATTAGGGGTAACGGGCACCCCCTGCTTTCGGCGTTGCGCCACAAGACGCCGTCAACCCTGCCGGAGCCGCTGCAGTGGTGCGCGGCCAATTTTGCGCTGGGCGTGGCCAACTGGTTGGATGACCGGGTCAACCACAAGGTGCGGCAAGCCGCGCTTCGGTAAGGCATGGTGACATGCCATTTCACTGCCATTTTTGAAAGGAGGGGGCCGCCGCCGAAGAGATTCTGGCGCCATACGCGCCGACGGGCGTCAGCTATAATGACGCCCGCCCAGCGATCCGCTGGCGCGATCCTTTCCCAGCGCCAAATGGCCCTGATTCAAGGCAGAAGAGATGACTGTGCCTACGGAAAAGCGCACCGCCAAGAAGCGGCGCACATCGACCGCAGCGTCCACCGGAGCAGACCCCGAAGGGCTGCGGGCTCAAGGCTTGCGCACGCGCAATGCCATAATTCGCGTAGCCAGGAAGCTGCTGCTCGAAGGCGGCAGCCTGGAATTCTCGCTGCGCGCCGTGGCCCTCGGCGCTGGTATCAGCATCAGCAACCTCCAGTATTACTTTCCGACCAGGCAGGCCGTGCTGCGCGCCATCATGGCGCCTATCATCGACGCCTACCTCGAAGACCTGAAGCGAGCGCTGGACAGCCGCCTGTCGCCGCGCGAGGCGCTCGACGCGCTGCTGGGGAAGGCGCTCGCCGACGCGAGGAACGTCAAGGACTCGGCGTTGTGGTGGCACTTCGTTTCGCTCGCCTCCACCGATCCCGAGTGTGCGCGCATGTTCGACGAGTGGTATGACACGCTCACCCGCGGCATCGCGGAACTCGCGCGAGCCGTGAATCCGGAACTGAAGACGGCCGATAGCCTGCACGCAGCCTCGCTGCTGATCGCCTTGGCCGATGGTCTCGCGTTGCAGCTTGGCGCGGGACGCCGCAAGCGTGCCTACCCCGGCGGCCTGGATGAAGCATTTCGTGCCACCGTCAATCATCTGCTACTGGGGGAGCGCTCGACCGCAGAGGCCGGCTAGCGATCACATCGTCGTTGCAGGGACGCGGAAAGACAGGGATAACCCTGTCTTTTTTTATATCTTTATGTTTGGCAACATGACCTATGTTTTGTATAGTGTTCTAATTATGAGCGGCCGGCCTAGCAGTCATCGGGGTCGCTTGTGTCCACGAAGAAAGGAGACAAAGATGATTCGTCTGAACAAGACCGCGGCCTTGCCCGCAGTCGGCCTGACCGGTTTCGAGACGCCATTGAGCGAAGAGGAAAACGCGATCCAGCAGACCGTCCATCGCTTTGCGCGCGATGTCCTGCGGCCGATCGGCCGGGAACTGGATCGCATGACGCCGGAGGAGATGATCGCGCCCGGATCGCCGTACTGGGCCGCAATGATGGAAGGCGCGAAGCTGGGACTCGACCCGCAGCTCATTGCGCAGTTTCCGCCGGAGGTCGCCGTTCGCATCGAATCGCTGATTGGCGAGGAACTCGGGTGGGGCGATGCGGGCCTAGCCGTTTCGCTGGGCGCCGCGACCATGCCGCTGACGATGGCGCAATCGCTCGGCAACCAGGAACTGGTCGAGATGTGCACGGGCAAGGTCGGCTGCTGGATGAATACGCAGCCCGACCGCGGCTCCGATGCCGCGATCCTGTACAGCGAGGAACTGAGCGTGGGCGGCAGGCAGCCGGTCGGCAACGTCACCGCAAAGGTCGGTGCCGATGAGATCGTCATCAACGGGCAGAGTTCGGCGTGGGTATCGAACGGATCGGTGGCGCAGGTCGCGCTGGCCTACATGGCGGCGGACTACGGCGACGGCTTCCATGGCACAAGCGAGCATGGTGCATTCACCAACGGCATTGGCCTGATCCTGCCGCTCGACCTGCCGGGAATCTCCCGCGGCAAGCCGCTGGACAAGATCGGCCAGCGTTCCCTGCCGCAAGGCGAGATCTATTTCGACAATGTCAGGGTGCCAAAGCGCTTCGCCATTGCGCTGAAGGATGAGTACCTTGGCAACCTGGCCTCGACCTGGTCGTTCGCGGGCACCCACATGTGCCAGGTATTCGTCGGCGTGGCGCGCGCAGCCTTCGAACTGGCGCTGGCTTATTGCCACGAGCGCAAGCAGGGCGGGGCGCTGCTGATGGATCACCAGATGACGCATTTGCGCGTGGGCGAGATGCTGCGCCGGCTGGAGATGGCGCGCGCCATCGCACGTCGCAGCCTGGCGTTCGCGCGCCTGTCGCCGCAGAGCCACCCCTATGCGACCGCGCAGGCCAAGGTCAGCGTGACCGAAGAGGCGATGAAGATCACGCATGAGGCATTCCAGCTCTTCGGCGGCAACGGCACCACGCGCGAGTTCCCGATCGAGAAGCTCTTCCGCGATGTGCGCTCCGCGCTGATCGAGGACGGCGAGAACTACGTTCTTGCCTCGCGTCTGGGCGTGCTGGCGGGGAGGCTTTACCAGAATGGCTGGGCGCACGAGTAAGCGTTCTTGCATTTTTCCGGGCCTGCGTCAGACACCGGCCGTCGCAGCGGATCACCGGGACGCACCGGACAAGCCAGCCCTTTGCAGTGAGAAGCAGTCATGACGACATGTTTCAGCGCGAGCACGGCCGCATGGGGGCGGCAGCCCGGCTCCAGCGAACTGCTCCACCGGATCCGCGCCTCGGTGGCTCGCATTCGCGTGGATGCGGCAAACGGCGCCGGCATCGAAGGGCGCCTGTCGACCCTCCTGCGGCACGCGCTCGCGGCGGGCTCGCCATTCGATATCGCGCTGGTGCTCGGCAGCGCGGCGGAGCTCATGTTGTTCCCGGAGCCAGAGGTCCTCGAGCAATGTACGGCCGCCGTGCAACAGGCTGATCAGCAGGCCCTGCGCGGACTGGTCTGGGCGGTCAGGCACAGAAGCATGAGAAGCGGGAAGGGCGCCCGCAGGTTCACGCTCGACTTGCCATGAGGCATAGAAAACATTGAATCACCATGGTGAAGCATTCAATCAATACGCAGCGCAGGCAACTGCTTAAACTCGCGGGCATTTCGACTGCCGCAGGCAGTATTGGCCTGGGGCCGGGGCTGGCGCATGCCGGCAAGCCGGATGACGTCCTCGACGTCGTT
Organism: Cupriavidus sp. FW305-46; assembly: GCF_058787075.1. Lineage (NCBI taxonomy): Bacteria > Pseudomonadati > Pseudomonadota > Betaproteobacteria > Burkholderiales > Burkholderiaceae > Cupriavidus > Cupriavidus sp. FW305-46. The sequence continues at coordinate 153,560 of NZ_JBYSZI010000001.1, read as the reverse complement.
ATTGTCGGCGCGGGCCTGGCAGGCCTAACGGCGGCCCGGGACCTGAGCCATGCCGGCTGCAAGTCGTTTGTCGTGCTCGAGGCGCGCGGTCGGGTTGGCGGGCGGACCCTGAACTACGACGTGGGTTCGGGGCAGGTGTCGGAGGTCGGCGGCCAGTGGATCGGCCCCGGCCAGACCGCCGTGGCCGATCTTGCGCGCGAACTGGATGTCGGCACGTTCCCGAGCTACTACAAGGGAAACACCGTCATCCTCGGCGGTGACGGCCGCGTGGAGATGGACCTCAAGGGCACGTTTGGCAGCGACGAGGCGATAGGGAGCAAGCTCAGCGGGCTTTCGCGTGAAGTGCCCTCCGGCAAGCCGTGGCAATCACCGAAGGCGGCCGAACTGGACAAGCTCTCGGTCGGCGACTGGCTGGCGAAGCAGAGCATCAAGGCGGAGGACCGCACCGGATGGAATGCGAGCATCACGCTCTCCGGCGGTGTGATGCCGGCCAAGATGGGACTGCTGCATTTCCTCTCGATGATCAATTCGGCCGCCTGCGACTACATGCAGCTCGACAGCATCAAGCATAGTGCGCAGGAAACGCGATTCGTCGGTGGCTCGCAGATCCTGAGCACCAGGATGGCGCAGGCATTGGGCAGCAAGGTGCGCCTGTCGAGTCCGGTCCGCCGGATCTCGGGCTGGGACCGCGACGTCGTCACGCTGCACACGGACCAGGGCGAGGTGCAGGCCCGCCAGGTGATCATGGCCCTGAGTCCGCCCTTGTGCCAGCAGATCCAGTTCGATCCACCACTGCCGGGAAAGCGTGCCGCGCTGCAACGGGCCTGGCCCGCTCACTCGCCGGCACGGAAGACGGCCATGGTCTATGCCCGTCCGTTCTGGCGCGACAAGGGTTTGAACGGACATATCTTCCAAGTGAACGGGCCCATCCTGTGGGCCTTCGACAATTCGCCCCCCGGCGGCGAGATCGGCGTCATCAACGCCTTTGTCTCGAACGCGCAGGTCCCGTCGGATCACAAGGCCGCGCAGAAATTCCTGACGGCGCTCTACGCCCGCGCCTTTGGCCGCGAAGCGCTGTCCCCGGTGTCATACCACGATCACGACTGGGGCCGCGCTGATCCATGGACGATCACCTGCGTCTCCGCGATCCCGCCGGGTTTCTGGAGCACACACGGCGCGGCCTTGCGCCCGCCGTGCGGCAAGCTCATCTGGTCCGGCACCGAGACGGCCGAGATATGGGCCGGCTACATGGACGGCGCCGTGCGATCGGGCCACCAGGCTGCGCTTGAGGCGCTCAACGCTCTGCGTCGCGCATAGGAGGCAGAGATGAAGAAACGGATATTGCTGGGCGCCGCCGGCGCCATCGTTGCCGGACTGCTGGCTTACTTCGGGCCAGACCTGCTCGGCCTCTATCGGCTTGACCGCTATATCTCCGCGTCCGCGGCGGCCTACGAGACCAATAGCGGGCCCTGGCCTCACGTGACTGATGCCTGCATCGGGTGCCACGGCGTCAAGGGCAACTCGATGCATCAGGGCTACCCGAGCCTGGCCGGCCAGCCGGCGCCGTACCTGGCGGCCCAGCTCCGCAAGTTCGCTAGCGGCGAGCGGCCCAACCCGACCATGGGGCCGCTGGCCATGACCATGAGCGAGACCGAGATCAACCACCTGGCCGATCACTTTGCCCGGCAACCCCCCGGCGACAACCGGAGCTTCATGCCGGATGCGGTCTTGCGGGAGAAGGGCAGGCAACTGGTGGCACAGGGCAATTGCGCCGCTTGCCACGGTGGGCAACTGATGGGACGTGAGCAATTCCCGCGCCTTGCCGGTCAAGGCTATGACTACCTGCTTGCGCAGTTCGACGCGTTTGCCAATGGCGCTCGCAGCGATCCGACCGGAATGATGACGCGCATTGCCACAGCAGCGTCCCCGCAGGACCGCAAGGCGATGGCGATCTACCTTGCGAGCCTTGCTCCGCAGAAGAAGTGATGAACTTCCCCCTGGAAAACGTATACCTGGAGTCGTGATGGAACTCAGCTTCTACATTCTCTGCCTTTCGATGGCCACACTGGTGGCGACGTCCCTGATCTTTGGCCTGAAGTTTCTGGGCAAGCGCAACTATCTTCTCGGGTTCGAGTGGCTGGTCGTGACGTTCTCGGCATCGAACTTCCTGCTCTATTTCCTGGGGGGTGTGCAGTTCTCCTATCGCATTTCATACTTCCTGGATGCATTCTCGAGAGCCTTCGGCATTCCGGTCATCGCGACCGCCGGCCTGTTGGCCGTCACGCATCGGTACAAGCCGTCCATCGTCGGGGATGTCCTGTTCTTTGGCGCCGCCATCGCGGGAACGGCCGTCCTGGTCTCGGCCGACTTCATGGTGCAGCTCCGGCCGTACTTCTACGTCGCGATGTGGTCCGCATTCTCGGTGTATCTGGTCTACTTTGCCTGGAGATTGCTGAGCGCCGGGGAGGGCCTGCATGCATTCGCCGTAGTCGTGGTCTTGCTGACGTCGCAGGCCATCGCCAGCATCTATGACTTCCACAAGATTCCCGGTGACGACGAGCAGGCCATTTTCTATATCCTCGCGTGCCTTACGTGGTCGCTCATGTGCGTCGTGATGTATTACGCCTATGGTGCGCTGGAGCGCGCGGAAAAGCGCGAGGCATCGCTGTCCGCGATGCTGGCGGCCCGGTGAACAAGGCGTTCATATGAGTAAGGACTTTTCCGCGTTCGCCGGCACGCGCCCGGTAACGGTAGCCATCGGGTTCGATCCCTCTGCACTGCAGGCATGGATGACGCAGCACGTGGAGGGCTTCGTCGGCCCGCTGACCATCGAGCAGTTCAACGGCGGCCAGTCCAATCCAACCTTCAAGCTGGTCACGCCGCGTCAGGCTTACGTCATGCGTGCCAAGCCCGGCCCGCGGGCAAGGTTGCTGCCGTCGGCGCACGCCATCGAGCGCGAGTTCCGCGTGATGGCAGCGCTCGCCGGCACCGACGTGCCGGTGGCGAGGACGTATGCCATGTGCGAGGACGAGACCGTGATCGGCCGGGCCTTCTACATCATGGAGCACGTCGAAGGGCGGGTTCTGTGGAACCCTTCCCTGCCCGGCATGGGCGAGCACGAGCGCGCGGCCATCTACGACGAGATGAACCGGGTCATCGCGGCGCTGCACAGCATCGACTACAAGACTGTTGGCCTTGGCGACTATGGCAAGCCTGGCAACTATTTTTCCCGCCAGATCGAGCGGTGGAGCAGGCAGTACAAGTCTTCCCAGACCGAATCCATTCCGGCGATGGATGCACTCATGTCATGCCTGGCCCAGCACATACCGCACGAGGCGGAGGAACAGGTTTGCATCGTTCATGGCGACTACCGGCTCGACAACCTCATCTTCCATCCGACTGAGCCTCGAGTGCTTGCGTTGCTTGACTGGGAACTCTCGACGCTGGGGCACCCGATGGCGGACTTCAGCTATCACTGCATGAGCTGGCATATCGAACCGGGCCCGCTCCGGGGCATGGCAGGCGTCCACGCCGCGAGCCCGGGTATCCCGGACGAGGCCGCCTATCGCCGTGCCTATGAGCAACGTACCGGACGCGAGACTGGGGAAGACTGGCACTTCTACCTCGCCTTCAGCATGTTCCGCACCGCCGGCATCCTGCAAGGGATCATGAAACGGGCAGCGGATGGCACGGCGTCGTCCGCGCAGGCGCTCGAAACCGGGAAACTGGCCGGGCCGGTCGCGGCGATGGCCTGGAAGCACCTGCAAATGCATGCGCGCTGAACGGCATTTTTTCCAACATCACAGCATCATGGCGAATTCAACACCGACCCCTATCGCGCAGCCCGGCTTTGCCGGCTTCCTAGACTTCACCGGCAAGACGGTGCTGGTGGTTGGCGGCTCCAGTGGCATCGGCAACGGCATTGCCCAGGCGTTCCGGCAACTCGGCGCAGAGGTGCACGCCTGGGGCACGCGTGCCCGCGCGTCCGACTACAGCGCCGACGAAGGCTCGGATCTCTCCGGCTTGCACTATGCGCAGGTGGACGTCTCCGACCAGGCCGCAATCCGCTCCGTGCAACCCGCCTTCGGGCGTCTGGATGCGCTGGTGCTGTCACAGGGCACTATCCTGTACAAGCGGGCCGAGTTCGAGATGGAAGCTTTCGACCATGTCCTGCGGCTAAATCTATCCAGCGTGATGGCCTGCGCGGTCAAGTTCCGGCCGATGCTCCGCGAGAGCCAGGGTTCCCTGGTTACGCTGAGCTCGATCGCGGGCTTCCGGTCCGTGCGGGGAAACCCGGCCTACGCCGCTTCCAAGTCCGGCGTGGTGGGCCTGACCCGCACGCTGGGTGAAGCGTGGGCGGCCGACGGTATCCGCGTCAACGGCATTGCCCCGGGGCTGGTGGATACCAAGCTCACCAAGGTGACCACGGCTTCGCCGGCGCGGCTCGATGCAACGCTTTCGCGCGTGCCCCTTGGCCGCATGGGCTTGCCGCACGAAATCGCAGGGGTTGCCGTTTTCCTGGCCTCTCCCTTGGCTTCGTATATGGTTGGTGAGACGCTGCTTGTCGACGGGGGGCTGACTCTGGCCTGACAAGGGAATCTATTGATATGCAAATTGGTATTCCACTGGAAACGCTTCGCGGCGAGACTCGCGTCGCCGCCACCCCGGAGACCGTCAAGAAATACGTCGCCCAGGGCCACAAGGTGGTCGTGCAGGCCGGTGCCGGCCTGAACGCCAGCCAGCCCGACGGCGCGTATGGGGCGGTCGGCGCCACCATCGGCAGCGCCGCCGACGCGCTCGGCGCGCAACTGGTGCTGAAGGTGCGCGCGCCCGATGCCGCCGAGCTGGCGCAGATGAAGCCCGGCGCGGTGCTGGTGGGCATGCTCAATCCCTTCGATGCCGAGAACAACGCGCGCATGTCGGCCGCCAGCATCACCGCCTTCGCGCTCGAAGCCGCGCCGCGCACCACGCGCGCGCAGAGCATGGACGTGCTCTCGTCGCAGGCCAATATCGCCGGCTACAAGGCCGTGCTGGTGGCCGCACACCACTACCAGCGCTTCATGCCGATGCTGATGACCGCCGCCGGCACCGTCAAGGCCGCGCGCGTGCTGATCCTCGGCGCGGGTGTGGCCGGCCTGCAGGCCATCGCCACCGCCAAGCGCCTGGGCGCGGTGATCGAAGCCTCGGACGTGCGTCCCGCGGTCAAGGAACAGATCGAATCGCTCGGCGCCAAGTTCGTGGACGTGCCGTTCCTGACCGACGAAGAGCGCGAGATCGCGCAGGGCGTGGGCGGCTACGCGCGCCCGATGCCGCCGGACTGGATGAAGCGGCAAGCCGAGCTGGTGCACCAGCGCGCGCTCCAGGCCGACATCGTCATCACCACCGCGCTGATCCCGGGCCGCAAGGCACCGGTGCTGCTGCAGGAAGCCACCGTCGCGCAGATGAAGCCGGGCTCGGTGGTGGTGGACCTGGCCGCCGCGCAGGGCGGCAACTGCCCGCTGACGGTAGCCGACCAGGTGGTCAACCACAACGGCGTGATCCTGATCGGACATACCAACCTGGCCAGCATGGTCGCGGCCGACGCCTCGGCGCTCTATGCCCGCAATGTGCTGGACTTCCTCAAGCTGATTCTGGACAAGGAAGGCAGGCTGGTGATCAACAAAGACGACGACATCGTCGCGGCCTGCCTGATGACAGGGCAAGCCGAAGCGGCGCTAGCCGGTTAAGGAGAAGTCGATGGAGATGGTGAACCACACGGTGATCAACCTGATCATCTTCGTGCTGGCGATCTACGTGGGCTACCACGTGGTCTGGACGGTCACGCCGGCCCTGCATACGCCCCTGATGGCGGTAACCAACGCGATCTCGGCCATCATCATCGTCGGCGCGATGCTGGCCGCGGGTCTGACCGAAGGCGCCACGGGCCGCATCATGGGCACGCTGGCGGTGGCATTGGCCGCGGTCAATGTGTTCGGCGGCTTCCTGGTGACCCAGCGCATGCTGGAGATGTTCAAGAAGAAGGAACCGAAGGCCAAGGCGCCCGAGGCCAAGCCGGCACTGGCCAAGGAGGGCGCGTGATGGCGGGCCTCGTCAGCATGAACCTCGTCACCCTGCTCTACCTGGTGGCCTCGGTCTGCTTTATTCAGGCGCTCAAGGGGCTGTCGCACCCGGCCTCGGCGCGCAAGGGCAATGCGTTCGGCATGATCGGCATGGCCATTGCCGTGGTCACCACGCTGGTGCTGATCGTCAAGCTGAAGAACGACTTCCTCGCCGCGGGCACGGCCCAGTCGTCGGTGGGCACCGGCATCGCGCTGATCTTCGCCGCGCTGGTGGTGGGCGGCGGCATCGGCGCCTATGTGGCCAAGAAGGTGCAGATGACCAAGATGCCGGAACTGGTCGCGGCGATGCACTCGCTGATCGGCCTGGCGGCGGTGTTCATCGCGGTGGCGGCGGTGGCCGAGCCGGCGGCGTTCGGCATCAGCCCGGCCGGCTCGCACCTGATCCCGCTGGGCAACCGCATCGAGCTCTTTATCGGCTGCTTCGTCGGCGCGATCACGTTCTCGGGCTCGGTAATCGCCTTCGGCAAGCTGGCCGGGCGCTACAAGTTCCGCCTGTTCCAAGGCGCGCCGGTGGTGTTCGCCGGCCAGCACATGCTGAACCTGGCGCTGGCGGTGGCCATGGTCGGCTTCGGCATCGCCTTCTTCATGACGCAGGAATGGCTGCCGTTCCTGGTGATGCTGGCGATCGCCTTCGTGCTGGGCGTGCTGATCATCATCCCGATCGGCGGCGCCGACATGCCGGTGGTGGTGTCGATGCTGAACTCGTACTCGGGCTGGGCGGCCGCCGGCATCGGCTTCTCGCTGAACAACCCGATGCTGATCATCGCCGGCTCGCTGGTGGGCTCCAGCGGTGCGATCCTGTCGTACATCATGTGCAAGGCGATGAACCGCTCGTTCTTCAACGTGATCCTGGGCGGCTTCGGCGGCGATGCGTCGGCTGGCGCAAGTGCCGGCGCGCAAGCGCAGCGCAACGTCAAGTCGGGCTCGGCGGACGACGCAGCCTTCCTGATGGGCAACGCCGAGACCGTGATCATCGTGCCCGGCTACGGCCTGGCGGTGGCACGCGCCCAGCACGCGCTGAAGGAGCTGACCGAGAAACTGTCCGAGAAGGGCGTGACCGTGAAGTACGCGATCCACCCGGTGGCGGGCCGCATGCCGGGCCACATGAACGTGCTACTGGCCGAGGCCGAGGTGCCCTACGACCAGGTCTTCGAGATGGAAGACATCAACAGCGAGTTCGGCCAGGCCGACGTGGTGCTGGTGCTGGGTGCCAACGACGTGGTCAACCCCGCGGCCAAGACCGATCCCAAGTCGCCGATCGCGGGCATGCCGATCCTGGAGGCGTACAAGGCCAAGACCATCATCGTCAACAAGCGCTCGATGGCCGCCGGCTACGCCGGGCTGGACAACGAACTGTTCTATATGGACAAGACCATGATGGTGTTTGGCGACGCCAAGAAGGTGGTCGAGGACATGTTCAAGGCGGTCGCAGCATAACTCCGACACATGGAGCGAATATGTCTGCGGAACTCCGGTATTGCCGGGAGGTGGATCTCAGTAAACTGGATCTCGACCTCACCGGTATTACGGCCAATATGACCGGTGTCGAATGTCGGAGCAGCAACTGCCATTCGCGGGCTAGACGGGAATGACCGGGAATGGCCGGCAAGCGACCGCTCGCCGGCCGTGACGGCATCAAACTTCAGTCTGCTCCGCCATCTAACTGGGTGTTCGGCGGGCGGCGGAGTGATCGCGCCGTCAGTCGATCAGGCCGCGCCTGCGCGCGACGGTTACGGCATCGTAGCGGCTCGGAACCCCCAGCTTCTGGAACACGTTCTTCATGTTCCACTTCACTGTGTCCAACGTGAGGTTGAGGGTCAGTGCGATCCGCTTGTTCGACATGGACTGCGCGGCCAGGCGCAGAATTTCAATTTCGCGCGGCTTGAGCTCGGGGCCGTTCGCCTGCGCGTCGGGCTCACCGGCCTGCTGAACCGGCGTATGCGCCGCGACGCCGCGGCGCAGGACCTCGACCAGATAGTCACCGCCGGAGCCGGGGCCAAGGGTGGGCTGCAGTTGCTGCAAGGCCTGCCGGACGCGCTCACCTTCATCGAGCAACGTGCGAACGAGCCCTAGCCTCTGGGCTGTTTCGACAGCAGTCCGCAGAAGGCGCATGGCTTCGGTGGCCTCGTCCATTTCAGCAAGAGCAGTGCCTGCTAGCAAATCGGCCTGCACCACGCATTTTTGCCGCCCGTATGCCATACCGTAGCTGCGCAGCGTTTCTGCGCGCGCCAGCGCTTCGTTCCAGTCCATGCCGGACAGCGCTATCCGGGCTCCGGTCAGGGCCGCGATCGCCGCGATCTCGGCGAGGAAACCGGTTCCATCGCGATAGCGGCTGGCCAATCGGTCAAGTTCGGTCTGCGGCTTCCGGGCGGCATCCTGATGGTTTAACTGGAGTTCCAACCGCGCTTGTCCTGCCAGCACATAGGCCAAAGGCCGATCCAATGCCAGCTCGCGGCAGCGGACTTCCTCCTCGCTCAGCGCGTGCAGTGCCTGCGCTGCCGATGCCTGCGTCGCCATCAGGCGGCTGCGGACGATGATCGCAAGCGTCATCGGCTCGGGCGAGGAGAGACGCAGCAAATCGAGCCGGTTGGCCAGCACGTCGTTCGCCTCGGCCAGCAGGTCGGCTTCGTAATATGCGTTGGCGAGGAATGCCGCGCTGTTGACGGCCGACACCGAACGCCGGCCGTGCGCTGCCTCGGCGCGCGCCACCAGGGCGCTGCCGATCCGGATGGCCTCGCGATTGTTGCCCTCGAGCAGGTGGCTGAGCAGCAGGGTCGATTCGGCCACCAGGGCCATGTCATCCTGAAGCTCCGAGCGAGGCAACCGCGCGATGTGCTCGTGGAGCGAGCGGGCGTCCTCGTACCGCCCGGCCGCGCAATAGGAAAAACTAAGCACAGCCAGGTGCGCCTGGCGCAGGAAGCGATCGGTCAGGGTTTCGAAGTCTGACGGCGCCACGAGGGCCAATGCGGCTTCGGTGTCATCGCGTTGCAGCGCGATGCTGGCCCTCAGGTAGAGCGCGTGCAAGGCATGCTCGGGCGCCAGCGTGCCGGGTGTCTTCTCCAGCCGCTCAAGCCAGCCCTGGGCGTCGCGCCAGCGGCCTGCGGCCACCAACGCCCAGCAACCGAGGAGCAGCAGCCGGGGATGGCCCAGCAGCATATCGGCCGGAAGTTCGTCCATCCAGTGTTGCAGCGTGCTGAAGAAGCTCATGCTGCGGATTGGCAGGTCAGCCCGCTCGACCAGGTGCACCGCGGCCTCGGTGTCGTGCGCGTGATAGGCGTGACGTAGCGCTTCAATCAGGAGGCCGCGTTGCTCGAACCACTGGCTGGCCCGCGCATGGATCTCGCGCATGATCGCAGGATCGCGCTGTTGCAGCCGGTCCTGGAGGAAGCTGGCGAAAAGCGGATGAAGTCGGTACCACGGCTGGGGGCTGTCGAACTCGGCCGGCAGCAGGAAGAGGTTTTCACGCTCGATCTGGTCGAGCAGCGCGCGGGCCTTTGCATTGTCTGTGACGTGTTGCGCCAGATCGGCATTGAAGCGGCGCAAGACGGAGAGCTTCTCGATGAAGTCGGTGACGTCTGGCGCCAGATGGCGCACCACGTCTTCGGAAAGATAGCGCTGCAGATCCGTGCGGCGATGCAGCATCTGAGAGAGCACCTCCCGGTTGGCCGGGCTGCGCTTGAGCCGGATGCAGATCATCTGAAGGCAAACCGGCCACCCGTCGGTGATGTCGTGGATCAGGCGCGCATCGTCCGGCAAGACGTCGCCGAGGTGCTTGGCCAGGAAGTCCTGCGTTTCCGCGAAATCGAACGGCAGGTCGGGGAAGGTGATCTCCGACAGCTCCCCGGTCAGACGCTGGCGGCTTACGGCAAGCGGTGGATGGGTCCGTGAGGCCAGGATCAGATGCAGGGTCTCGGGCCCGTGATCCACCAGACCCTGGATCAGCGCATGGGTATCGCTGTCGTCGACGTGATGATAGTCGTCGATGAAGAGGAACACTTCCTGGCGTCGCTGGCACACCGCATCAACGATGGTCGCGACCAGTCCTGCAACCGGCAGATCGGCACGCACCTCAGAGGCCAGGGCAGTCCCGTCATCGACGTGCAGTCCTGCCTGCTGTAGTGCGCCGGTCAGATAGGCGCGAAACTGCGGCAAGTGCCGCTCGTCCGGTGACAGGGACAGCCAGCAGACCAGTTCCCCGTCCTTGAGCAACTGCTGGCGCCACTGGGCCAGCAAGGTCGTCTTGCCAAAGCCCGCACTGCCGCACACCAGCGTCAGCCGGCTGTCGCGCGAATCCAGCAGCCGCGCCAGCAGCTTGGACCGTGGCGTGGACTGCGGGCTGATGCGCGGCGGCGCGAACTTGGTGGGGATAAGAAGGCGATCGGGGGCCAAGCCAGGGTCTCCTGCTGACATGCGAAGGGCATCTTATCGGAAGTGCCGCGGAAGGTCGAAGCGGCCGCCTGGAGGCAGATCTTCGGCGCACAGCTCTGGCCCTGTCACACCCGATGACACCCGATAAGTGTGGTGCGCCCACGCGGCCGGCAACCCATCATTGAACCAGAAGCGAAGGGACAGCCAGATCCGGACTCGACTGAAGCTGGGCGGCCACGGCACTGCCACCCCGCAGGAGACAGCGCAATGCACTACGAAACCATTATCCATGAACAGCGGGGGCCAGTCGCGTGGATCACGTTGAACCGGCCAGCCGAGCTGAATGCGGTGAACCAGCGCATGCTCGAAGAGCTTCATGACGCACTCACCGCAGTACGGGCCGATGCGGGCCAAGCCGTACTGGTGTTGACCGGATCGGGCCGCGCGTTCTGCGCCGGCGCCGATCTCAAGGCGCTGCTTGTCGGCCTCGACGCCGCCCCGGGCGAGCCGAATTTCGCCGATCGCACGCTGGCCACGCTTTCGCTGCTGCGCAACATGCCCAAGCCAGTCATCGCTGCCATCAACGGGCTGACCATCGCAGGCGGGCTGGAACTGGCGATGTGCTGCGACATCCTGATCGGCGCGGCGAGCGCCAGGATCGGCGACGGCCATGCCAACTTCGGCGTGTTTCCTGGCGGTGGCGGCGCAGCGGTGCTGCCGCGCCGCGTCGGCCTCAGCCGGGCCAAGCAACTGCTGTTTACGGGCGACCTTGCCGACGCCGTGCAAATGCAGGCCTGGGGGCTGCTCAACGAGGTGCTGCCGGACGAGGAACTGCTGCCGGCGGTGGCGGCACTGGCAGAGCGGATGGCGGCCAGGAGCAGTCTCGTGCTGCGCCGCATGAAGGAAGTGGCCAACCGCTCGGTCGACCTGTCGATGGATGCCGCCCTGCGCGACGAACTGCTGATGTGCCAGCAGCACACCCGTTCCCATGACTTCCGCGAGGGTCTCGCCGCCTACAGCGAGAAGCGCCCGCCTGCATTCCGCGGCATCTGACCGCCCCGGCTGCCCCAGGCAAGCCAAAAACATAAAGGAGACAAAGATGAAGATCGACTTCTCGAGGTGGTCGCTCGATGCCGCCTCGCGTTTCGCGCAGCGCGAAGCCCTGGTCAACGTTGAGCGCAACCGCCGCTATACGCACCTGGAACTGCACCGGCTCACCAACCGGATCGCCCGCATGATCAAGGAGCGGCTCAGGCTTGCGTCAGGCGACGTCTACCTGACTATCCTCGACAACGACAATATGAGCCTGCTGACCTTCTGCACGCTGGCCAAGGCGGACGTGAAGGCGGCATGGTGCAATTTTCGGGACACCTTCGACGAACACCTCTGGCAGATCGACTGGGTCGAGCCCAAGGTGGTATTCCTCGAAACCGCGCTGCTGGACAAGTACTACGACACGCTGCGCCAGCGCGGCATCCGGATCGTGTGCATGGATCCGCTCGCGGCGCCCCGCGATGGCGTGTCCTGTTTCTGGGACCTGCTGGAGGGCGTGTCGGACGCCGAGCCGCATATCGAGCTGGACGCCGACGAACCGATGCTCCTGCGCTTCACCGGCGGCACCACCGGCCGCGGCAAGTGCTGCATGTACACGCTGAACAACTGGCTGGCCCTGCACCGCTACTTCTATTCGATGCCGGACGACATGTTCGGCTACGGCGCCCGTCACCTGAGCATTACGCCGCTGAGCCACGGGTCCGCGGCCTACGCCACGACGCTTGCTTTCAAGGGTGGCTGCCATGTGACGATGAACGCTTCGGATCTCAGGCAGTTCTGCGCCAACATCCAGAACGAGCGGATCACGTCCAGCCACCTCGTGCCGACCATCCTTTACCGCTTCCTGGAATTTGACCTGCACGAGCAATTTGACCTGTCCAGCCTGCGCACGATCCTCTATGCGGCGGCGCCGATGAGTCCGGCCAAGCTCGCGCTGCTGCAGGAGAAGTTCGGCAACATCTTCCTCCAGGCCTATGGCAGCAGCGAAGCGCTGGCACCCGTGGCGGTGCTGAGCAAGGCGGAGCACCTGTGCGCGCCCGGCCAGAGCAACCGGCGCCTGAGCTCTACCGGCATCGCACTGCCGGAAACCGAGATCGTGGTGATGGACGAACAAGGCCACGAACTGCCGGTCGGCGAGACCGGCGAACTCTGGATCCGCGGACCAGGCGTGATCAAGGGCTACTACAAGAATCCGGAAGCGACTGCAGCCGAATTCCAGGACGGCTTCTGGAAGTCCGGTGACCTCGGCTACATCGACGAAGACCGCTATGTATACATCGTCGATCGCAAGAAGGACATGATCATCAGCGGCGGCTTCAACATCTACGCCATCGAGGTCGAGGCCGCGCTCAATGCGCACCCCGCCGTGCTGATGTCGGCGGCAGTGGGCGTGCCGCATGCCGAGTGGGGCGAATCCGTGCACGCCGAGGTGGTGCTCAAGGAAGGCCATACGCCCGATCCGGCCGAGATCGTCGCCTTCTGCAAGGAGCGCATCGGGTACAAGGCGCCGAAGACGGTGACCATCGTTGACCAGCTCCCAATGACGGTGATCGGCAAGGTGCTGCGCCGGAAAGTGCGCGACAAATACTGGGCCGGTCAGCAGCGCAAGGTGAACTAGTCAACCGCTCGAGGGCAACAAGATGAGCCTGTCAAACCGTGTCGCCATCGTCTCGATGGCACAAGTCAACTACAACGAGAAGCGGGCGTGTTCGCCCGAGGAACTGGCCTACCAGGCAATCCGTCCTGTGCTGCAGGAAACCGGCCTAAGGTTCCTGCCGGCCTATGAGAAGGGCGGGATCGACGCAAGCCTGATCTGCCACGAACACTCGCGCATCGCGCGGCCATTCTCGGCCTCGCTGGTGGTGGACGTTGCCGGCGCGAACCTGCGTCCCGATGAAAAGATCGACCAGGACGGCGCCGTCGGCGTCCTTGAGGCAGCCTGGCAGATTGCCTCCGGCGAGTTCGAAACGGTGCTCGTGGTCGCCGTATGCCACGACTCCACCAGCCGCAGCGGGGGCAATGCCATCGAGAACAAGGTCTTCGATCCCTTCTTCTGCCGGCCGCTCGGCCTCGACAACGTGCAGGCTGCCGCACTACAGGCAAACCGCTACATGGAGAAGTACGGTGTCACCTCCGAGCAATGTGCCGGGGTGTCCGTGAAGAACCTGCGCCACGCGAAGGACAACCCGCTGGCGCTGCGGGCGGGCGACTACAGCGTTGCCGACGTCCTCGGCTCGAAAGCCCTGTCGGATCCGATCACGGCGCTGCAGACGCGTGCGTTCGGCGACAGCGCCATCGTGATGCTGCTGGCCAGCGAGCAGCGGGCCCGGCAACTGACCAGCAAGCCCGTCTGGATCAAGGGACAGGCCAATTGCTGCGACGGCTACTACCTGGGGGATCGCGACCTCGCGGAATCCGAGGTGCTGACGATCGCGGCGAAGAAGGCTTACCACATGGCCGGCATCAGCGATCCGCGCAAGGAGATCGATCTGCTCGAAGTGACCGACGAGTTCTCCTACCAGGAGCTGATGACCTACGAGGGACTAGGCCTGTGTGACGCCGGCCAGGGCGGCCGCTGGCTGGAGTCCGGCACGAGCAGCCGCGGCGGGCATCAGCCCGTCAACCTGTCTGGGGGGGCGCTGTCCGGCTGTTCCCATACCACCATCGGCATGGGCCGCATTGCCGAGATCGTGTTGCAACTGCGCGGCGAGGCGGGTGTACGCCAAGTGGACGGTGCCCGCACGGGGCTTGCGCACCTGGCTTCGGGGCCTTGCGGGCAATTGCAGCAGGTCATGGTCCTGGGCACCACGCCCTGAGGTCCGGCAGGTGACGCGGGACGACGCAAGACGTCGCGGCAACGGAGAAACTGAATGAATCGCAGAGTGGCAATCATCGGCTTTGGCCAGACAGAGATGATGGCGCGTAGCCCGCTGAGCAAGGCGGAGCTGGCCAACCAGGCCGTGCGGCGGGCACTGGAAGATGCGCAGATCACAATGAAGCAGGTCGACGAGGTCGTGCTGGCCGACATCGACTACGTGTCGGGGACCGCTGAATCGGAAATGGAGCTGGCCGACTGGGTCGGGCATCGCCGCAAGCCCGTGGTCAAGATCGAGACCGGCGGCACCGTGGGTGGGTCGGCGGCGTTGTCGGCCGTACACCATATCGCCGCCGGTGCCTGTGACGTTGCGCTGGTGTCGGCAACGGCGAAGTTCGTCGGCCCGCCGCCCGGCACGCTGCCGCGCGGGCCGTTCCTGCAGGCGGCGATCAATTCCGGCCTGCACGCGCTCACCGAGAAATGGTGCAGCGTGGGCGCCGTGGGGACCTTCTCCCTGATGGCGAGCTCCTATGTGAAGCTGTCCGGCTGCACCGAGGAAGCGGTTGCCATCGCCCGGGTCAAGGCCGCCAACAACGCGCTGAAAAACCCCTATGCGCATCTGCGCGAGCACCTGACCGTGGACGACGTGCTCAACTCGCCCATGCTGACTGCGCCGATGCGCCAGCTCCATATGTGCCCGATCACCGAAGGCTCGGCGGCGATGATCTTCGCCAGCGAGGACGTAGCGCACAAGCTCACCAACAAATCGGTATGGGTGAAGGACATGGTCACCATCCACTCCGCGCAGCACTGGGCCGCGCTGCAGGACTTCATCGCTCCCAAGGAGCGTTGCGTGCTGCCGAGCCTGGCCAAGGCGTGCGAAGTGCTCTACAAGCGCAACGGCATCACGCATCCTGCCAAACAGCTCGATGTGATCGAGATGTACGAACCCTGCACCTGGGCAGAACTGGTGTGGATGGAAACCATGGGCCTTTGCGAGCCGAACCAGGCCTGGAAGCTGATGGGCACCGGCGCCACCGATATCGATGGCGAACTGCCCATCAATCCATCGGGCGGGGTCACGTGTACCAACCCGGGCGTTCCCTCGACCCTGCTGCGTTATGGCGAACTGGCCCTGCAGATCCGCGGCGATGCCGGCGAACACCAGGTCCCGCGCGATGTCAGGCTTGGCCTGGCCACCGGCTTCGGCGGCACCGGCTGGACGCCGCTGATGCTGCTGTCCAAGGACAAGTAAGGAGGAAAGGCAATGAGCACCGAGCAACCCGAAACCCTTCCCGTGCCGCCGACGCGCCTGCGCACGCCCTTCTTCATGGAGTACCCGCTGGGCCTGTTCAACGGCAGGTTTTCCCGCGAAATGCGCGACCACGGCCGCCTCCTTGGCATGGTCTGCCGCCATTGCGGCTTCAGCATGCTGCCGCCGCAGGCCGTTTGCAGCGTCTGCCATGGCGAGAACTTCGAGGATCCGCAATGGGTGGAGATGGGGCCAGAGGCCACGGTGGCGGGCTTCATGTCGTTCAACATGCCATTCATCGACCCCAACGATCTCTCGGTACAGTCAAGCGCCTATCCCGTCGGCGTCCTGATGGTCGATTCGCCGGGCCGCAATGCGGGCTTCCTGTGGCACTACATCGGCGAAACCGACCTGAGCAAGGTGCACAACGGCATGCGCGTACGCGCCGTTTTCCGGCCCGAAGCCGAGCGCAAGGGGTTGATGACCGACATCCTCTACTGGGAACCGGTGCGAGACCCTGACACAACACAAGGAGACTAAGGCCATGTATCCCGCATACCTGGAAGACGCGGAGCCCGCGATCTTGCGCCAGCCGGTGCTGTATGCCGACATCAATTTCGACGTGGGCGAGATCAACGGCCGCTTCTTCGCCACGCTGCGCGACCACGGCAGGATCACCGCGACCTGTTGCGCCGCCTGCTCGCGCACCTACGTCCCGCCAAGGCTGTCCTGCCCCGAGTGCTTTGCCGAGCTGCGCGATTGGGCCGACGTCAGCGACACCGGCACGCTGGTGACCTGCACCATCGTGCGCGAGCCCGGGATGCTGCAACCCGTGGCCCGCCCATATGTCCTGGGGCTCATCCGCCTCGATGGTGCCGATACGGCCCTGGTGCACTACCTCGGTGAAATCGACCCCGCGGCCGTGAAGCCCGGCATGCGCGTGCGCGCCGTGCTGGCGGACGAGCGCGTGGGCAACATCTGGGACATCCGCTATTTCAAACCGGTCGGCGACAGCGCCTGATCGAGATCCGGCAGCACACTTGCGCGCAAGCCAGGCCTCAGGAGACAAAGGATATGGCAATCATCGATTTCTTCGACCGTGGCTGGCAGATCGATCCCAACGCCGCTGCCTACGTGATGGATGAACAGGTGTTCACCTTCGAAGAGGTAGGGACACTTTCATGCCGCATCGCGAATGCGCTGCTCGCCGCGGGTATGGGACGCGGGAAGATCGGCGCGGTGCTGGGAGCCAACCATCCCACCGCGTGGACCTGCACGCTGGGCCTATGGCGAGCCGGCATGGCGTGGATGCCGGTCAATCCACGCGGCTCGACGGAAGAGAACCAGCAATTGCTGGACGGCTTTGATTGCGAAGTCCTGTTCTTCCAGAAGGCGTTCGCGCCCGTGGTAGAGGCAATGCGCCCGAAGCTGCCCAAGGTCAGGCTCTATGTCTGCATCGAAGAAGCCGCGCCAGGCGCGAGCGGACTGCCGGACTGGACTGCGGCCCAACCGGCGAACAGGCCGGAGGTTTTGTACGAGCCGGATGACACGATCGCGGTCATGCCAACCGGCGGCACGACAGGGCTGCCCAAGGGGGTGATGAACACCCATCGCAGCTTCCAGGCCTTCTGCGCGCAGTTCATGATCGCCTGCAGCTACCGCGCCGACGAGAAGATCGTGAACCTGGCCGCCGCGCCCATGACGCAC
The DNA here is from genome assembly GCF_058787075.1 of Cupriavidus sp. FW305-46. Lineage (NCBI taxonomy): Bacteria > Pseudomonadati > Pseudomonadota > Betaproteobacteria > Burkholderiales > Burkholderiaceae > Cupriavidus > Cupriavidus sp. FW305-46. Next base: position 136,246 of record NZ_JBYSZI010000001.1, on the reverse strand, counting down.
ACGGCGGGTGTGCTGTCGCTGCCGTGTACCGCGCGTGGCGGCACGGTGGTGGTACTGACCAAGCCGGATCCCGCCGCGCTGGTCGAGGCAATCGAGAAGCACCGGGTCAGCGAGTTCTTCCTGCCGCCGACCGTGATCTATCGGCTGCTCGACATGCCGGGCATCGGGGAGCACGACTACTCCTCGCTGAAGTACTTCATCTGCGGCGCGGCACCGATGTCGGCCGAAAAGCTGCGCCGTGCGATGGCGGTGTTCGGGCCGGTCATGATGGAAGCCTACGGCCAGACCGAGGCGCCAGGATCGATCGCGATCAAGCGGCCCGAGGAAAACTTCTCCGGCGGCGAGATTGCCGACGAAGCGCGGCTGCTTTCATGCGGCCGCCCCGGCCCGCTGGTGCGCGTGGCGATCATGAACGCACGCAACGAGCCGCTTGCCACCGGCGAGACCGGCGAGATCTGCGTGCGCGGCGACCTGGTGATGAAGGGCTACTACAAGGCGCCGGAAAAGACGGCTGAGGCGATCATCGACGGCTGGCTGCACACCGGGGACATCGGGCACATCGATGGCGACGGCTACCTGCGCATCACGGACCGCAAGAAGGACATGGTCATCACGGGTGGCTTCAATGTGTATCCGAGCGAAGTCGAGCAGGTGATCTGGGCCCACCCGGCGGTGCGGGACTGTGCGGTGATCGGCGTGCCGGACGCCACCTGGGGCGAGGCCGTCAAGGCCGTGGTCGAACTGAACCCGGGCATGGATGTAAGCGGCGAGGAGTTGATTGCGCTGTGCAAGGAAAGGCTGGGCAGCGTGAAGGCACCGAAGTCGGTGGATTTCGTCGCCACCCTGCCGCGCAGCCCCAACGGCAAGGTGCTGAAGAAGGACCTGCGCACGCCGTACTGGACCGCGCAGAACCACAGCATCTGATGACAGGACGAGGAGATCCATGAGCAGCAATGTACTGATCGCTGGCGTCGGGATGGTGCCGTTTCGGCGCCCCGGTCAGAGCGACCCCTATGACGTGATGGCCGAAAAGGCGGTGCGCACGGCGCTGGCCGATGCCGGCATCGAATACAGTCTTGTGGACCAGGCTTTCGCGAGCTTCGTCTATGGGGACTCATGTTCGGGGGAGCGCGCGCTCTACCGGGTAGGCATGACCGGCATCCCGATCACCAACGTCAACAACAACTGTGCTTCGGGCTCTTCCGCGCTGTACCTTGCGCGGCAGGCCGTGCTGGCAGGCGCAGCGGAATGCGCGCTTGCGGTCGGCTTTGAGCAAATGCAGCCCGGCGCGCTGGACCGTGTGTTTCCAGGCCATGCCGATCCGCTGGAGCGCCACCGCGAGAGCGTGGCGGCGGCGATGGGATTTGGTGATGCGGAACGCGCGTTGCCGCCGGCGCTGATGATGTTCGGCTCGCAGCTCGAATGGACGGCGCGCGAACTGCATATCCCGGACGAGGTGTTCGCGCGCATTGCGGTGAAGGCGCGCGCGCATGCCAGGCACAATCCCTACGCGATCTTCCGCGATCCGCTCACCGTCGAAGAGGTGCTGGCCGCCCCCACGGTCTGGGGGCGCCTGCGCAAGCTCTACGCCTGCCCGCCGAGCTGTGGCGCGGCCGCCGTGATTGTGTGCAGCGAGCCGTTTGCGCGACGCCACGGGCTGCGTACGGACGTGGCGATCCTCGCGCACGAGATAGGCAGCGATATTTCCGCCGACCTGGATCCGCCCAACGTGCCCGATGCGCTGAGCCGCGGCGCGGCGCGGCGCACGGCTGAGCGCGCGTACGCCATGGCCGGCGTGGCGCCGCAGGACATTGACGTGGCGGAGGTGCACGACTGCTTCGTCAGCAACGAGTTGCTCACCTACGCGTGCCTGGGCTTCTGCGAAGAGCAAGACCTTGAGCGCTTCGTGGTCGAGGGACGCAACACCTACGGCGGCCAGGTGGTGGTGTGTCCGTCAGGTGGCTTGTTGTCCAAGGGGCACCCGCTGGGCGCGACCGGGCTGGCGCAGATCACCGAGCTCACCACTCAATTGCGTGGCAGCGCCGGCAAGCGGCAGGTCGAGGGCGCCCGCACGGCGCTGCAGCACAACGGCGGGTTGGGCACTGCGGTATCCGTCGCGATCCTGCAGCGCCAGGGCTGACCCGCGGATCGTGCTCATCTCGACCACTAGCTATCATCTCCGGGAGCCTGACCATGGACCAACCCGTCCTTCTGACGCGGCAAGGTGCCGTCGCCACCATTACGCTGAACCGGCCCGAGCGGGGCAACGCCATCGACACCGAGGCGGCGCGCGCGCTGATCGGGTGCATCGACGAGGTGGCAGCCGACACGGCGGTACGCACGGTCGTGTTGCGCGCTGTGGGGCGGCAGTTCTGCGCCGGTGGGAACATCGACGCCTTCCTCCGTGCCGGCGCGAGCCTGCCGTCCATGCTCGATGAACTGCTTGGTCCGCTGCATGCGGCTCTGTACAAGCTCGCAACCTTGCCGGTTCCGGTGATCAGCGCCGTCAACGGGCCGGTCGGCGGCGGCGGCATTGGCTTGGCACTTTGCGCGGATATCGTGCTGGCGGCCGAGTCGATGAAGCTGCGCGGCGGCTACTCCGCCATCGGGCTCACACCGGATGCCGGTTCGTCCTGGTTCCTGACGCGCCGCGTCGGAGCCATGCGTGCCAAGCAAATCTTCTTTACCAATCGGGCGCTTTCCGCCAGGCAGTGCCTGGAGATGGGGATTGTGAGCGAAGTGGTCCCGGATCCCGAACTCGTCGCACACACGGATGCGCTGGCTGAAACACTGGCGCACGGGGCGACCGCAGCGCTGGGGCGGATCAAGCAACTGGTAGACGGCGCGCACGAGAGAACACTGCGCGCGCACCTCGATCTGGAGCAGAGGCTGATGGTCGAGTCCGCCGCCGGTGCTCACGCCGCTGAAGGCGTCGCTGCCTTTATCGAAAGACGGGCGCCCCGGTTCGACTGACACTGGACGCCAGGCGGCTCCGGCCCTGGTAGCGTTCTTCACGAGGCAAGTCAATGCAAGTCAATCTCGATTTCACCGGCCGCCACGTTTTCGTGTTCGGCGGCACGACCGGCATCAACTTCGGCATCGCCCAGGCGTTCGCCAGGCAAGGCGCCACGGTGACTGTGGCCAGCCGCAAGCAGGAGAACGTCGATGCCGCGCACCTGCAGCTCGCACAGCTGGGCGGGCCGGTCCTTGGGGTCTGCGCCGATGTGCGCGATTTCGATGCGGTAGGCCGGGCGTTCGCCGAAGCGGTCGAGCGCTTCGGCCCTGTCGATGTGCTGATTTCCGGTGCTGCGGGCAATTTTCTGTGCGAGGCGAAGGACATGTCGTCGAACGGCTTTCGCGTGGTGGTCGACATCGACCTGGTCGGCACCTTTCACGTGCTGCGCCAGGCCTATGGCCACCTGCGCAAGCCAGGCGCGGCGGTGATCAATATCACAGCGCCGCAGTCCTTCGTTCCGATGCGCTACCAGGCGCACGCCAGTGCCGCCAAGGCGGGGGTCGACCAACTGACGCGCGTGCTTGCGCTCGAATGGGGCGGTGATGGCATCCGCATCAACTCGATCTCGCCAGGGCCGATCGAGGGTACGGAGGGCTTCCGGCGGTTGATGGCGCCCACCGAGGCGGAGCGCGCCGCTGCGCAATCCAGCGTGCCGATGCAGCGCTTTGGCACCGTGGACGATATCGCCAATCTTGCACTGTTCCTGGCATCGCCCTATGCGGGGTACATCTCGGGCGCGCTTGTGCCGTGCGACGGCGGTGGTGCCCTGGAGAGCGTCAAGGTGCCACTCGAAGCGGCGGGCCGTGCGGCAGCGGGGAGCGAAAAGCCGGCTTGAAGGGCGCTGTCCGCGATCTGGCTGGCCTCCGCTGGAATCACCGTCAGGCCGCACGCGCTATGGCGCCGGCCGGCAGGAGATGGAATGTGAGTGGCAACGACAACAGCGAGAGCACCCGCGGCGCCGTGCTGGCGAGGCTCACCTCCTTGCGGCATGAGATTCGCCGCGCCAGCCGGCGTGCGAATGCGCTCGCCGCCCGTGCCGGGCGTCTGGGCAGCGAGGCCTATCGCGCCGCATTGGCAGAGGTCTTCGATGACTGGATGACCAACAGCATCGGGCAGCAGCAACTTGTCTGCTTTGCCTCGGCAGCCGAGCTCGGGATCCTGCTGGAGCAGCACGTTGATCGATGCTTCGCCACGGCAATGCAGTCGGAGGGCCAACTGCTGCGCGTCCTCTACTGGGCGGTCATGCGGCGCTGGGACTTCTACCGCCGCCTGCGCGCCGGTGACGGCCAGTGCCTGCCAGTTCAGGCTGGCCTGGTGGACGGTGCTTCACTGAATCCGCAGGCGCTGTGCGCGGACTGCGCCCGACTGTCGGACGACCCCAGGCGCGGAACCGGCCATGCGCGCCTCTATGCTCTTTCCGCCGCGTCCCGCCGGCACTACTCCTCGCACCTGGCGGTGTTGCGGTGCGAGCACCGTTGCAGCACCTGCGGGGCGCGCTGGGTGATGAGTTGCCACGCGGGCGACCCATTTGTCGGCTGGACTTTGCGCTGCGGCAGTACCCGCCAGGCCTCACAGCCGGGCATGCATGTGGTTGCCTGATGGCTGTAGGCGTTGCGGCGCACGCCATCAGTCAGCCGATTCCATGAGGCAAGGCGCCTTCGCGCGCCTGCGCCAGCAAACCTGACAGGAGAAGACGCATGACTCGTCGTACTGCAAGTCCGTTGCGGACCCGCGTAACGTCTCGCGCCCCCGGCATGGCCCTTGCCAGGGGCGCGGCACGCGCAGTCCTGGCGATTGCCATGGCGCTGTGTGTTCTGGCTGGCGCGCCAGCGCTAGCCAGCCCGCTCGACGACCCGAGGAACGATGCCTTCTACACGCCGCCCCAGCCGTTGCCGAGCGGGCCCCATGGCACGCTGATCCGCTCCCGTCCATTCATTCCGGTTGGATTGCTGGCTTACGGCTGGCAGATCATGTACAAGTCCACCGACGTCAATGGCTTGCCGATTGCCATCACTGGCACCGTGCTGGTGCCCTTTACGCCGTGGCTCCTCGGCCCCCGGCCGGTTATTGCGTGGGCTCCAGGAACGCAGGGTCAAGCCGACAACTGCGCGCCCTCGCACCAGTACGCGCTGGGCTCGGAATATGAAGCGACGGTTGCCGGCGCAACGCCGGCAACCCTAGCCCGCGGTTGGGCGATCGCGATGACAGACTATCAGGGTCTTGGTACACCGGGCGATCACACCTGGGGGATCGGCAAGGCCGAAGGGCAAGCCGTCCTCGACGCGGCACTGGCGGCGCAGCAGTTGAGCGGCGCGGGCCTGTCGGCGAACGCCCCCGTCGGCATCATGGGCTATTCTCAGGGGGGCCATGCAGCGGCTTTCGCGGCCGAACTGCAGCCCGCATATGCCCCCGGCCTCAATGTGCGGGGCGTTGCCGCAGGAGCTGGGCCATTCAGCATCGCTGATGTGTATGCGAACGTTAATGGTGGCCCGTTCGGCGGGGTAGGGCCGGTTGCGCTGATGGGCCTGAACGCCGCCTACCCTGAACTTGGCCTCTCATCGATCCTCACACCCTATGGGCAGTCGGTGATTGCCGACTTTCGCGGCACAAAATGCCTGCTTGACGTGACTGCCAGCTATCCGTTCCTGTCTGATTCGGTCCTCGTCCAGGGTCCGGCCATCCTGAACCGCGCCGACTGGCTGGCGCGCATGGCGCAGAACCAGAGCGGCAATGGCGTGCCTGCCGTACCGGCGTTGGTGTATGCGGGAACCCTCGACGAGATCATTCCCTTTGGGCAGAACCAGAAGCTGTTTGCCGCCTGGTGTGCGCGCGGTGGCAACGTGGCGTTTAGGACCATCGGCGCGACCGAACACGCCACTGGGCTGCTTCTCGGCTTGCCGGTTGCACTGGACTGGATGACACAGCGATTCGACAGTGTCCCTTCGGTATCCGAGTGCCCATAGGGCGCTGTCCTCGCTTGAATTTCGTCTCAATAGCAAACCGTTCGGGCCGCGTACGCTTGCCCACGCGCGTCGGAGAACACAACGACCTTCTTCGACGAAGGGTAGGACAATTCCGTTTGGGGCTGCGTAAGGGCTTCGATTAGTTAGTGCTCTCATTGATGCAGGCTGGCACGGCCCACATATGCCGCGGGGAGATGATTGACGGGACTGCAGCCGGTTGCCGCCGCTGATGGCAATCAGGCAGTCTCGGTCGAGAGTGTCGTAGCTCAGGTGCGGGCCTTTTTATCGATCTTGCGACACCATCCGCCATGTCGGAATGCTGCCCTCGAAACTATCGAACCACTCCCCGATCGCGTCGGCCACAAGACTTCGATCACAAGTAACGACATCCGGAACGCATGCGAGAGTGAGGCTTTCGCCGTCAAAACGTCGTTCCGCCTGAGCCGCCAGGCGTTGCGGTCTCGTGAATTTAGTGGGCGCTACGACCTTTTAAAACCCACGGGACATTGCATAACCCGCGGCGACGGGCAGGGTGATTCGCGCAATTTTTCAACAGGATCTACTCTGGCCCTTTGACGATTTCTCCCCACGAAAATAGCGATGTGGCGGTTGTTCGCTTTATCGGAGCAAGAACTTGTAGTGCGATGCTATCCAGCTGGACAGGCCTGATGATCTCGCGATCCACATCGTGAATTTTGGCTTCCGTGGTGCAGATTGTCTGCTGGTCCCCTGCACCTTGCCAAGCTTCTTTCAGGACGGCGCTGTAGTGCCCGGTAGCTTCGGTACCGCTTTCGTCATTGCTGATATCGACGGCAGCAAGCAGCTTAACTGCCTCCTCATCGCCATCCGGCACCAGTTCTATGCGTACCCGCAACATAGGTCAATTCCTTGCTTGGTTGGTTCATTGGGTCGGCTGGGCTTGCTCCATGTCGTCAAGCTTGGTTCGAAGTGTTTCCACGAGCCAGCAGACAAAGCTTTCCCATCCTTCTTGGCGGATGGCTAGGCCCTTGCCACCCTCGATCAGAACGCAGGTTGGAAGCGCTCTGTCTGTAAGCTCGGGATGGCGCAGCAGCCAGCGAGCAAGGATGTTCTCCAACTCGTACGGGACATCCTGAAGATGCAGGTAGGTGCCGACCTCAGCTTCGAAGTGAGGAAGCCCGGCCGGCAGCCAGGACGATAAGTGCCGCATTTTCTGTTGCAGTGACATAGCAGACGGCCAACACAGCCCGTTCCGTTCCCATCTGTGATGGTAAAGCGGATTTCAGTGGGCGAGTCGGAATGTTTGGCCGAAGAGACCTCAGAGGCGACTGGGCAAGGTCGCCAGAGCGCTGCCAACCGGACGGGGGACTAGCCAAGGGAGCGTCCACGATCTCCGAGCAGCGGTCTTCTTTCCGAGCGGGAAGTTTTTGCTCGCTTGAGCCGGACTTTGTCACTTCAATCTACCGCCCGAGAGGTGGTGACGGCCGCGCGTGAGGGCGAGTCGGACGATCTCCACATTCAGCCATCGCACGACACTATACATTCAGTTACCGGACAGCTTTCCGTTAGGGGCTGACGCAGACCTGGATCGCGTGTGCAGAAATTGCGAATCGTTGTGCAAGATAACCCGGCTTATTTAGCAGCGAAAAAGTGACGACGGATGCGAGGTAGTAGCGATCCGTGCGTCTTTGGTGTGACGTGACGGTGGCGGGGCGCACCGCTTGCGCGGCCCAGCGATGGCCGGATGCCGCCCCAAGCCCTTGCCGTCCGGCGATTTGCCCGCGCAGTGGGCCAGTCCGATGACTAAAGTGAGAAAAGCGCTTCGTCCGGCCACTGACCGGCGAAGCCTGCGCGATGCCGTCTACCGATGCCCCACTGCCCCGCATTACGCGTCCCCGCCTACACCGCGGGCACTTCGCTTTCCTGCGCGGGGTGATTCAGGGCTTGTCGCCCCGCGTGCTTTGGGATCGCTATCTGAGCGATCAGGGGGTCTTTGAGGGCCCCGATGTGCATCGGATGACCGGCTGGATCCGCGGCGAACTGGCGGCGACCGCCGCGCGCGGCGGCAACTTTGGCCGCGCGCACCTGCTGCGCCTGGACCTGTCGCCGCGCGCCTCGCCGGAGTTGCCGGCGCTGGATACCTTTGTCGCCGCGGCCGGGCTCGAGGGTTTCAGCGAAGCCGAGCAGCACGCGGCCTATGCCGCGCGCTACGGCACGGCGCTCGCTCAGGACCAGCGGCGGGTGCAGTTGTTGCGGCGCCAGCTGTTTGCCGTTCATACCCTCGAGGCCCAGGCGGCGCTGCCGGTTGGCCTGCAGGATGGGTGTGAGGCGTGGTTTGTCGATTCCTTGGCGACGCGCTTGGCCAGCCACGGGGTGGCGACGCTGGCGGACCTGCATGCGCGGATGGCCGCGAGTCCGGCCTGGTGGCGGGACGTGCCGGGGATTGGAGTCGGCAAGGCCGGCGCACTGCGGCGCTTTGTCGAGGCGCACGCACAGACCCTCGGGCCGTTGCCGGTGCCGGAAGCGGCGCGTACAGACGCCAGCCCTGCATCCGAAATGCTACGGGCGGTTGTGACGGTGTCGCCGCTGATGCCGCTGGAGCGCCTGGTGCTGCCAGATTCGCGCAGCGGCCGAGACGGCCGCTTCCGCGCCGACCGCGCGCGCTGCCACCTCGCGGCTGACGATGACCGCGCGGCGATCCTGGCCTGGCTCGCAACCAAGGGGCCGGCGTTGGGCGCCCAGGCACGTCTGACGCACACCCAACTGGCCTATCGCAAGGAGGCGGAGCGGTTTCTGTTGTGGATCACGCTGGAGCGCCGCTGTGCATTGTCTTCGGCGACGGTGGAGGACTGCTTGGCGTACCGGGATTTTCTGCTCGACCCGCCTGCCGCCTGGTGCGGGCCGCGCGCCGTTCCGCGCTGGCAGGCGGGATGGCGTCCGCTCGAGGGTCCGCTGTCGCCGCGCTCCTGCAGCTACGCGTTGTCGGTGCTGGGAAACCTATTCGGCTTTCTGGTGCACCAGGGGTACCTGGTCGGCAACCCGTGGCGCGCGGTCACGCCGCCCAAGCGGCGCTCGAACGGCCCCGATATCGGCCGCGGGCTAACCGCGGCGCAGTGGGCGCATGTCCGGAAGACGCTCGCGTGCTTGCCGGCGGGCTTGGAGGCGCAGCGCCTGCAACTGGCGCTGCCGCTACTACACGCGACCGGCCTGAGGCTGACCGAAATGCTGGCGGCCACCACCGACGACCTGCGTTGGGAGGACTGTGCCGAGGACGCCTTCTCACGGCGCGGTGGGTGGTGGCTAACGGTGCAGGGCAAGGGCGCCAAGCTGCGCGAGGTGCCAGTGCCGCCGGCGTGGGTCGAGCAGCTGGCGGCCTATCTGGCGGCCCGCGGTTACGCCGGCGACGTAGCGCAACAGCCTGGGATCCCGCTGTTCGGTCCGACGCGCCGCGGCCCGCCTCCAGTTGTCAGTCGGGGGGCGGCAGACCGATCAAGCAGGCCAAACAGCCCGGGTCAATCTAGAGATGGCGTATCCGCCAGTGCCTTTCACCGCCAGCTCAAGCGCTTCCTGGCCATCTGTGCTGACAGCCTGGCGCAGAGCGAGCCCGCCGCTGCGGTGCGCTTGCGGCGGGCCAGTGCCCATTGGATGCGCCATACCCATATCTCTCACGCCTTGGCCGCGGGGGTCCCTGTGGAAGTGGTGCAACAGAATGTCGGGCACGCCTCGCTCGACACGACCACATGCTATGTGCGCACCGAGCACGCGCGCCGGCAAAGCCTGATGGAAAGGCTCTGGGCGGAATAAAAAATATTAATTTTATTGCCGCTGCTGCGAGCTTTTCCAGAAATAAAGCTTATATCAACTTTAACTCTGCAGATCGAATTAAAATGGAGAAATAGCGTTTTTTTTATATGATTCAGCATTCAATGCTGAGTCAGTATAAGTCGTGCAGTTTCGCCCGTGAGTGTCGTCTGAAAAATAAATAAGCCGCCTTGTAGGGCGGCTTATTTCGTGCATACACTGGGGTGGCACCAATAACTAGGAGAAACCACAGCGATACACAATTCCGGTGCGCCGGTGGCGCACCGCCCTTCAACGTCTCCGCATGACTTGCATGCCGACGCTGTTTCCGGGGCATCTTTCAATACTGCTGGTTGGCGCTGACAGTATGGAAGATGGATCGGCAACCGTCAAGGCAGGAATTCCTTTATGCGTGGATTCTCTGCAAGGCTGTGGAACAACCCAACTTCTTCCGATGCTTCATCGCTCACCATCGCCCCCGCGCCATCGCCTGCGCGGGGCGGGACAACGTTTGTCGGCCTCGCGCGCCTGGCGGTTCCTAACACGCGCCGCGATCGCCCACTGGCACAGCGGCGCAAGGCACGCCGGCCCCTTCGCGCTCCCTAAGGACGCCCTTCCCCATGCGGCGTTTGGGACGCACGCTGGGGAGTATCTTGGGACGGACCGCGCCTCCCTTCCACCGCTACGGGTCAATGCCTGCCACCCTCGCATGGGTAAGCGCGTTGCTCTATATAGCGCAAACGCGCGGTGGCGAGCCGAGCCGTTGCTGCTCGCAGGGTCCCGCTTGCCGAATTGCCCCTGCTCGGGTGCGTCGCGTTTTGCCACGGGAGCACGCCATGGCCACTAGGGGGCGTCGCCAATCCGACATCGACGAGAACAAGTATCGGCGCATGTTGCGCGAAGGACGGGGGCAGGGGACCGGTGCAGCGTACCGCCCCTGGAAGCGCGTGGACGAGGGCACCTCGCTAGGTCGTTGTCACCGTACGACCAGCAGCAAGACGGGCTATCGGATTCACCACCTGCGCTCGAACCTCGAGTACTTCGCCTATCTCGAGTACTGGTGGGATGAGGTGGTCGAGGATATTCGGGAACACTATCCCTTACTGCCCCTGCAACGCACGTTGGATATTGCCCGTGCGCTCGGTGTCCGACACCCGAGAAATCCCCGTACGGCGTTCTGGATTCCGCAAACTATCGATTTTCTCGTTACCACGCGTGAGGGCTTCAGAGCCGCGGCCGTCATGGAGGATGCCGACTGGTATCGGGCGCGCACCCGGCAGACCTTTGATATTGCCCAGGCGTTCTTGGCCGACGAAGGCATCGCCTTGGAACTCGTGCTGGCCTCGCAGCTGCGCACGCAGCGCTCGCGCAACTTGATCTGGATCTACGACGCCCGCGCGGCCCAAACGGACGCGCCGATTCTGGCGTGTGACAGCCCCATGGTGGGCGACATGCTGCGGGTCGTCGCCCGTACCACGGGGATGCCATCGCGCGAACTGGCGCAGCGCATGGATGGCGATTGGAACGCACCCGCAGGGACGGCGCTGGCCTTGATCCGCCGTTTGCTGGCCGAACGCGTTCTCGTGACGGACATCAATTGTGTCGACATCAGCCGAGGCTGCATGCTGGCCCTTGGAGCGAAGTGGTATGGACACTTTTGAAGACCTGCCGTTGCTCGTCGACAACCTTTTGGTGCGCAGGCGAGGGCGCCCGGACGATCCGTTATACCGGATCGTCTGGACAGGCAAGGACTCGGCGACCACCTTCCTTGTGAGGGTCGATGGCGCGGAAGACTGGATCGCCCACACGGCAACCCGAGCGCTGCAGGCGCGTCTCGCGCCCGACTATGCGGACACCGATGCGTTGGAACTGGTGGACCGTGCCGAGGATCCGTTCTTGGCGAGCCACCGTGCCGAGCCGACCCAACGCGCTGCCAAGCGCTTCGCGCTGATCAAGGAACTAGTGAGCGGGGAGAATCTTTACCGCGTGCTAGCGGGCATCCGTACTACGGCGCTGTATGAGGCTTGCGGTAAGGAGGCTGGCAAGTCTCGGCAGACCATCGCGCAATGGGTCAAGCTCTATCTCACCCGCGGCCTATGCGCCGACGCCCTCGACGGGGACCTACACCACTGTGGCGGCCGCGGCCAGCGCCGCAACACGACGCGCAAGATCGGGCGGCCCCGCGTGCATACCGAAGGTGTCGGCACCCAGGTCGACGCGCGGGGCCGCGGCATCCTGAATGCCGGCTTCGTCGTGTATAAGGCGCAAAACCTCAGCTACAAGCAGGTCAAGGAATTTATTGATTTGCATTACTGCCGTGATTGGGCGGTCAGTGCGCGCTATACGGTCGGGCAAATCCGCTACTACATCGAACAAGCTGAGAGCGTGGTCGCGCGGGAAAAACGCCGACAAGGCGCGCGCAACTTCAAATTAAAGTCGCGCCCGTACCACGGCAAGTCCCGGGTGTACGGACCCGGCGCGGAATACCAGATCGATGCCACCGTCGCTGACGTCTACTTGGTCTCCGCGCTAAATCGTGCGCAAGTCGTGGGCCGCCCGACCATCTATATCGTTACCGATACGTTCTCGCGGTTGATCGTCGGCTTCTACGTCGGCTTCGAGAACCCATCCATTCTCGGCGCGGCGCTGGCAATCGAGTCAGTGGTGACACCGAAGGTCGATCTCTGTCGGGGCTACGGGCTGACGCTCGACGAGGCGCATTGGCCGTCCCATCATCTGCCCGCGCGCATTATGCATGATCGGGGCAGCGAGTTTATGAGCTTCCTGGCTTGGCAGCGACTAAAGGGACGTTATGGCGTTGACTTTGACAATGCGCCTCCATTCCGACCCGACTGGAAGGCGATCGTCGAGTCGCGATTCCACCTGTTGAACAAGGAATGGGGACCCTACGTGCCCGGCCTCGTCGAGCGCGACTATCAGGAGCGCGGCGGCGCCGACTACCGGCTGGATGCACACCTGACGCTGCAGGAATTTACCAAGGTATTCGTCTCAGGGGTCCTCAAGTACAACAATCGACCGCTCGAGGACATCGATCACCTTCCCGAATTCGTCGCCGAAGGACTGCCGCCTTCGCCGGTGGAACTCTGGAAGTTTGGCGTGCAGCATTTCAGCGGATTGCTTCGCAGCGAAGCAATTGATGCGGTGCGCGCTTGTGTTTACCCGCGAGCGACTGTCCGGGTGACCAAAGAAGGTATTGCTTTCGGGACGCGCTTTTTTGAAACACCTAGAAGCGTGGCCGAGCAATGGTTCTCGCGGGCACGGTTTGACGGCTCGTGGACGGTTGACCTCGCCTGCGATCCCGCGGCGCCGGAGCGGGCCTATTTGATCCACGACGATGGCACCTTCGAGCGCGCGACGTTGCGCGCCACCGGCGCGCATTACAACGAATCGGTGAGCTTGGCCGAGATCATCCTGCTTAAACAAGCTGCCGCCAAGAACTTCGCGAAGGGGGTGCATGACATCGCCGACTTCCAGCTCGATGTGCAAGCGTTCGCCGAAGACGTCATTGCCACGGCCAAGAAAAAGACGGCAGACGAGAAGACCCTGGCAGGAGTCAAGGTGCCCTCAACGAAGGACATTCGCGCAGCCCGCGAGGGCGATCGAGACCACGAGCGCAGCAAGCGTGCCGCCGCGTTCGTTGAGCCGCAGGCCGAGCGATCCACTGGGGCACAACGGGTCGAGCGCCTAGACACCGCCGCGTGGGACGACGATGGCATTGCCGAAGACGCGTTGGTGGAGATCAAGCGTCAGCGCCAAGCCAACGATCAAGGAGATGTGTGATGGAATTGAGAATGACGGATTCGAGGTGGGTCGCGGATGGCGCCAAAATCCTGAGGGTCGATGCCGCATACTGCAAGGCGCAAGCCGGGGAGCACCGCGGCAATCCACTGGTGGAAGCGCTGCCCCCCTATCTGCAGTCCGACGAACCGCTGAAATATTTCGCAAGCTACCCCGAGTGTCACGAGTGGGAGCGGCGAGAGTCCCAAGCATACCGCATCAGCGCCATCCGTCGTATCCGTAGCTTCCATGAAACCATGGGCTGGGACCAAGCTGTGATGAAGGACATCTTCCGCACGGTATGGGGCTCGTATGACCACCGCAATCCCGTCGTCAACCGAGCCGCTGCGGTACAGAACCTTTACGAAGCCATTCAGAAAGGGCGCATGTCGGCGCAGCCACTCGCACCCATGGAGCCGGCGCATGCCTCCATGATTGGCTTGGTTGGCGCCTCGGGCATGGGCAAATCCACCGTCGTGCGCCGCACGCTCAGTTTCCTGCCGCAGGTCATCAATCACCCAATGCATGGATTTCGCCAATTGGTTTGGATTCACGTGCAATGCCCGCCCAATGGCGAACTGAATCAGCTCCTCTTATGGCTGCTACGACATATCGACAATCTCATGGGTACGAATCACGTCGCCATGCTCAAAGGCCGGTTCGGGACGTACACGGATCGGGTCGACCTGCTGGCGCGGTTGCTGCGCATGTACCACGTCGGGATTCTTGTATTGGACGAGGCGCACTACGTCTTCCAGAAGAATACGCGCGAGATCTACTTGAACTTCATTACCAATATCACCAATGGGGGCGAAACCGCCGTCATGCACGTGGGCCTGCCCTCGGCGCTGGAAGCGTTCTTCCGCAACATGTACACGGCGCGTCGTGCTACTGATGGGGGCCTGCGCACGCTGGAGCCGAACATGAACCGCGCAGACTGGGACAGGTATGTCGACGGATTGCTGCAGTATCAGTGGACACGCGAAATAACCACCGTTGGGGAAATCGGGCCTACGCTAGAGATGTTGACTGGTCGGATCCCAGCGCTTGCGAGCCGCTTGTTCGAGCTCGCCCAAGTCAGAGCGGTCTCGAGTCGATCCGCCAAGAAGGTGACCGACACCATACTGCTCGATGTGGCCAAGCGCTACTTCAAGCCGGTGCAGGACTGTCTCGCCGTCCTGCGTGAAGAACGCCACATCGATCTGACGCGCTATGACGCTGAGTTGAGAAAGGCAATCGATCGCCTCGAAGAGGAAATCGATATGCGCACCACCTCGGCGTCGAAGGCGCTCGATCCGGGCCGGATGCGTCGTGCGTGGCATCCACTGCTCAAGCGTGCCTGCTTGCAGCTAGCCGACTTGGGCGAAGATCCTGCCAGCGGCATACCGAAACTGGTCGCGCTGATCAATCTCAACCCGGGCGCGACGCTGGAATGGCTGGTGGAGAGCTATCTCAAAGAGTCGCTTGCGCCCGAGTCGGCACCCACGCTGCCGGGGCCAGCCGATGCCAAGGCAGCGGCGCAGATGCAAGCCACGCGCAACGCGGTGCGCAGTAAAGCGGCGCGTCACGCCTAGGCATCAACCATGTGCCACCGCGCACGCGCCTTCGCGCGCGTCAAAACAGGAACAAACACCGATGCTCATCGATTTGCCTCCGCCGTATGAAGACGAGCTGCTCCACAACGTTTGCCTGCGCTATGCCATGCAGCTATTGCCCGAAGATGCGGACCAGGTCTTACGGCACTTGTTTCGCCCGAAAACGCCAAAGTGCGTGTACTATCCGCCGTCGGTTGCGCCGTTCTCCGTGAGTTCAATGCCCCACCTGGCGCGCGTTCTGCCGCATCTGGTCGAGAACCATTCGCTCATTCCATATTTACTGACGTTTCAAGGCCGGACGCGGACCCAGCAGCTGTATCGCCGGGAAGGCGGATACGACTACCTGCGTGTGCTGCACCGTTTTGCCGCCGCAGAATTTCCGGCGGCGCTGAGATGGTGTCCCCAGTGTGTCAAGGAAGATCGTGAGAAGCACGGGGAATCCTATTGGCGACGCGCCCATCAGTTGTACGGGACCTGGATGTGCCACCGGCATCAATTGGATTTGGTCGCGTCAGAAGATTCCGGGCGGGATTGGATGCCGAACCGGCCCGCCGATTTCGCAATACCCAAGCGCGTCGAGAAATACGTCAAGCCAACTGTTTTTCGCTCCGAACATTCTCGTCTCCTGCACAACCGACTATTCGGAATACTGGCGTCGCCGTACGCTACCTTGGCCGAGTCGACGCCGCACCTCGGATCTGTACGGTATATTCACTTCCAATCCAAGTATTTTCCGCGTATCGATACACTCGTCCACGAGTTTCGCGGCATGTGGGCCGAAGTGCTTGCGCGCGCGGTGGGCCGCCAGGTGTTTGGGCGACTTCCCCGTGAAAATTTTCCTAGTCTTCGCTTGGGATGTCGCAAGCCTTACCTTCGTGTGATGCTCGAGGTCTTCTTTAGGGAGACATATGGCATCGATATCCATGACGAGCGATACAGCCGACAAGTTACCTGGCCCACCTCTGCGCAGTTGAAGTTCCGTTGCGCGAGCCGCATCTGTGGACACGGTGAAGATCATTGGGTCACCAGCTATAGGATTTACTCCGGTGATAAAAACTTCGCCCATGTAAATTGCCCCTGCGGTTTCTCATTTAAGGTGAACGTTTCACTGGCGGGATGCGACATTTCATTGAAAGACGTCGATAGAATTAACAACTATGGCGATAAGTATGCAGACTATATTGCCATGCGCCGTCGGGACGGGCTGACTCTGGCGACAATCGCCGATGAACTCGGCATTGCCAGGAGTGCCGCTAAGATGATCGCAAAGCGGCCAAGATGATGGCTGAATGCGGGGCGGCCCAGGCCTGTTGAAAGCGCGGCGGATAGCCCCGCCTAGGGATTGCTGCGTGCTTACATGGCCGTCGTCAAATCTGTAGCGTCTGTAAGCAGTGGGAACCGCGGGGAGTCGCAGTTTCTGGCCGGTGGCCACGCGCGGCTTATCCGTCGACAAGATGCGTTAGGCCTTGAACGCGACCCAAGGGCTATTTTTAGGAGACCGCGCGTGACGATCGCCATCGCACGGCCTTCCTGGCGTCAATGGCAGCTAGCGACTGCGGATTCAACCGGTCGAGACGGCGCAATTCCAAGGGCCGTATCCGAGTGGAACTTCCGTGCCGTCACTGGAGGACCAACCTATTGGATGCATGATGTGACAACAGAGGTTGCCCTCACGTCCTCGCCTCGTGCGAAATTCTCGCGGCACAGCAACGGCTTGAGGGGAACTAGACCCAAACCGCCCGGCGTGTTGAGGCTTTTAACGTTGCAACGGTTTGTGCCATGGCCTCTGACACACCATTAATTAAATGAAGGCACTAGTCAGGAGCTTTAACTGCTGAAGTCTAATGGTCATGGCCTGATCGCTAACCGCGAACGTACGGGCCAAGAGCGCCACGTCGGACTCTTCCTCCAAGTCGAGATGGAATGCCTGTGCCTTCAGTAGGTCCGCCGGCATCAATAGGGCAGAGGCAAACAGATTCGCCTCTCTTTCTTCGGCCGGAGAAGTAAGCGACTCGTCGTGGGCGTACGCTTTGTCAGAAGGCACGCCAACACGCTGGTACACGCGCATATTGGTGTCTATGAACAAGCGGTCAGCACGACAATCATGTAGGACTAGATGTCCAATCTCGTGCGCTAAGGAGAAGCGTTGGCGGTTGGGGTGATGTTCCGCATTTATGAGGGCATGTCGATGCCCTCCTTTAATCATCAAGACGCCTGAAACCTTGTTTTCCAGCTGCTCGTAGCGGACGTTGACGTTTAGCGAGTTGCAGACTTTCTCGAGATCCACTGGGCAGGACAGTGCATTTGCTTTGCGTAACACTTCCTCCGATTGCCTTTCGATAGCGGCAGCACGGCCGCTAGGCGTCTTGGTCATTCGAGGCTCCAGGGTTGGCGAGTTGTGTCAGGATTTCGGCGACTCTAGGTGTCGTCTTAACGTTGCGGCCTTGGAAGGTCAGTTCGCCGACTGCTTCAGACTCTACAAGCGACTTTGTCTCGGCCAGGGTTGGGAGTAGCTCAGACACGGACACTTGTAGGACCTCGCAGATGCGATAGAGCACGTGCAGCGGGACCTTCTGGTTGCCTCGCTCTATGTTAGTGATGGAAGTTCGTTCGAGGCCCACCTCTTGAGCCAGCGCACCCTGGGTCAGCTTTCCCAGCGGACCTCTGTCAGCCTCGCGCAGCTTCTTCAGCCTTGTGCCGAGTGCGGCGTACAGGCGCTTCTCATCAATCATGATGCAAACATTCTCCTATGAGGGAGAAGTTTAGCATCCCCAATGCATAATGTCAACAATACTGACATTGTCGTCCATTAATGTTTGTGTCATTGACATAGTTAACGCAGTTGACATTGATTCCGGGGCGGTTTACTCTGCACCTATGGCATCACACCGGGGATGCTTCATAGGAGGTTGAAATGGCTCATGAACCGAATACCGTGACGATCGTCGTCGAGGGGAGTCCCCACGAGTGGCCCAAGAACGAGGACATCTCGTACGAGCAGGTCGTCAAACTGGAAGTGTCGGATTACTCGACCACCTCCGGCATCAGCTACGCCGTGAAGTACACGCGCGGCCAGGGCAACAAGCCCGAGGGCATCCTGTCGCCGGGCGAGTCCGTGAAGGTCAAAGAAGGGATGGTGTTCAGTGTTTCAGAAACTGGTCAGTCATAACGAGGACATTCGTCGCCTGGTCGAGAAGGGCTACGCCGTTGCGTTTGACGGCCCGCATCTGATCGTCCGCGACGTCCCATACCTCGATGCCGGCGGTGCGCTGCACCAGGCTGCGTTTGTCGCGAAGCTGGTCTTCGTAGACGAGATGCGAGTCGTTCAAGATGATCATCAGATCTACTTCAGCGGCGGCATCCCGCACAACATGGATGGTACCCCTGTGCAAAACCTTGCGGGGGGCCCCCACACGATCGCCTTGGGCCTAGGCTCTGCAGATGTGGTCGTGCAGCGCTCCTTCTCGAACAAGCCCCGTGCTACCGGGAAGTTCGAGAATTTCTTCGACAAGATAGAGAGCTACGTAGCGCTTATTTCAGGACCCGCCATGGCGCGTTACGGCGTAAGTCCGTACACGTTCAGGGTCATCGAAACCGAACAGGAGCCTTCGGTTTTCAAGTTCCAGGACACGCTCACAAGCCGTGCTGAAATCACGGAGCTCTCGCGCAAGTTCGCCGACGAGGTCGTCGCCATTGTTGGGTTGGGTGGCACGGGCAGCTTTGTGCTCGACTACATCGTGAAGTCGCCGGTCAAAGAGATCCGAGCGTTTGACCTCGATCCGTATCATGTCCACAACGCCTACCGCTCACCAGGCCGGCTTGTGGAAAGCGAGCTCGATAAGTCGAAAGCCGACGTGTATGCGGATCGGTACGAGAATTTTCGGTATGGGCTGGTATGTCAGGCCAAGATGCTGGATAGCACTTCGGGCAGCGATTTTGACGGTGTGACGTTTGCATTCGTCTGCGTGGATAAGGGTTCAGCCCGCGCCGAAATCTTCAAAATCCTCATCGAGAAAGGCATTCCTTTTATCGATGTCGGCATGGGGCCTTCCATATCGAAGCAAGGCTCTATCAAAGGGTTGCTGCGTACCACGTATTTCCCGCCGGGCAAGGCGGCCGATGTCGCGGCCCAGGGGCACGTCGAGACGCAGGATGCACCCGAGGACGTGTATCGAACCAACATCCAACTCGTCGAACTCAATGCCCTGAATGCCGCCATCGCCGTGATTCGATACAAGCAGTTGCGCGGGTTCTATGCGGACGATGTCCAGGGAAACAACTTCCTGTTCGATATACGCGACCTTAAGATTGCTTCAGATGGCGAAAATTGACCGGTTGCGCCTTGAGCGCGTTCACTACATGCCGAAGGTCCTCGAGCCTGGCGTGCTGTACGCCTCAGAGGAATTTGGGGCGGCAGCACACCTGTGCGCCTGCGGATGTGGGGCAAAAATCCGCACGCCGCTCGGTCCCACTGAGTGGAGGCTTGAAGACACTCAAGACGGGCCCAGTCTGAGTCCGTCTGTGGGCAATTGGCAGCAACCCTGCCGCTCACACTATTGGATCTGGCAAGGGGAGGTCGAATGGCATGGCGACTGGACGGTAGCCCAGGTTCAGGCGGGCCGGCGCCGCGAGCATCAGCGCCGCGAGAAGTATTTCGCGGCACGGGAAAAGGAGCGCCATGCAAAACGGTCCCCTGTTAAGCGCGTCTGGCGCTTTATCAAGGACCTAGTGGCCGGGCGCTAAGCTTCGACAGCCTCCCGGCATTGAAGAGTCGGCAATACGAGCCACAGCGGAGGTTGCCACGTTGATCGACCGCCTTGGTTCTTCGGTGTCGATTTCGGTTCGCTTGATGTGAGCGGACGGCGGCAACAATTTCATGGCGTGTCCGCTGGCGGCGCTTAACCTGGTGAGAGCCACCTCCACTTGAATGACGGGACTGGAACCAACCGAAAGTGGATTTGGCTAACGAAGGCCTGTCAAGCTCCACCGCTGTGGCGGAGCTTCGCTTTGGTCATTCAGTCTGAGAGCCCGGCAGTCGCTTTCTGGCGGGTCTCAGCCTGTCTGTTCGCGTGCGAGGCGGTGCCGGCTATTGCTCAAGAACTCCAAATATGTGGAAGAAGTTAATTTCCAGCCGGCGCACTTCTCGTAAGAACTTTGGTAGTGCGGTCCAACCGATGGCAACGAAGAATCAAAGGCTTACGAGGCATTTCGTCCAAAGTTAATTTGCACGACTCACCATTTGACCTCGGACATTAAAGTCCTTCCAAGACATTAAAGTCCCGTTCTAGACATTAAAGCGCCTTCCTGGACATTAATGTCCTTTTGAAATGTCTTGTCCTGGGGCTCTTCGCTTCCTGCTTTGCCGCTTACCTCCAAGGCATACACGGTCGCGCGCCCGCGCCTCGAAACAACTGCTATGCAAAATCCCCCCTTGTCTTGCGTTTGACCGGTCTGGGTTTGCATAGCCGTAGGCACGGAGAAGCCAGGCCTAGCGCGCGGCTAGCCGTTCACGTGGTTGGCGATGCGGCGCTGGACCAGGTCCTGGCAGCGTGGGAAAGCCTTGACAAGGCGAGCCCGGGTGCTGTCAGAGGCTGGACCATCGAGCATGCATTCGTGGTTCCGCAAGGAGCAGCTTGAGCGTGTGCGCGCTCTGGGCGCTAGGCTGTCCGTGTAGGCCCACCTGTACGTTGCGGCACCGGTGCTATCGAAGTACTGGGGGCACGACCGAGCGGAACACGTGACCCCCGTGAAGACCTTCATGGATGCCGGCTTCCAGCTCGTCGGCGGCACCGACTCCGTTAACATGTCGGTCAATCCGTTTTGGGGGATGTATCACTTCATTACCCGCGACACGATCGCCGACGGCGTCTATGGTCCGGACGAGCGCGTGCGACGCGCCGACGTGCTGTGCATGTTCACCATCAACTATGTCGACCTGAACGGCGAGGCCGATACCAAGGGCTCGATCGAAAAGGGCAAGCTGGCCGACTTCGTGGTGTTGTCGGGAGACTATCGGGCGGTGCCTGAAGTCGACATCCAGAATCTCCACGCCATTGCCACCCATGTCGGAGGTCGCCAGGTGTACCGCGACGCGGCGACTTCGGTTCCGGCCTTCTGAGTCAAAGCCGGGCCAGTTCGCCTGGCGGCTCAAGCCCTACCTGCCAGGCATCCTGGCCCAAGCCGCTGACACTTGGGCACCAATCTGGTCGAAGGCGTCAACAACCGGATCAAGGTGACGGGCCGGCGCCAAACGCCTCGGCGAGCGAGGCGACACGCCGCGCGGGAATCCCCAGCTCCGCGCCAAGCCAAGCTAGCAAGGGATCGAATCCCTTGTCGCGGGAGAGCACGAACACGGGCCCTTTCTCGCCTTTCTCCACCATGCGGCCGATCTCGAAGGCGATGTGAAAGTCGAGGGCGTTGGGGCCTACCCCGCTCGAGCGGACCCACCGGGCTCGCTCGCCAAGCGCTTGCAGGCCCATGGCCACCTCAATGGGGACCTTCCTCTGGACCTCTCCGGCGAACACTACTAGACGCGAACCCGCGAGCCGGAAAAATTGGATTCCTGGACGCTCTCAAAGTCGACCAACACGACCGCGCTGTGGCTCATCGTTGAGCATCCCGGGGCATTCTGGTCGCCCACGTCGGCACGGGCCCCGCCAAGTTGGCGCGCCAGCCAATCCTCTTCCGCAAGACCCTCATGGCTAATGCCTTCCGTTGTAGTTCTTGTATCAACGTTCATTCTACCCAACGCATCCAGAGTGGAAGCGTTATCGAGGAGCTGGCTGAGCCAATATTCCGAGGCAGAGGATTCTGGAGTAGTCAGTTCAACAAATGGGTGGTGTTCGACCAGTTCAAGGCGACAGTCTTGAACGAGTTCGAGCAAGTCGCTAGGCAGGTCTGACATTGGGTGAGGGTATCCGGGTGAATTCCTCCTGGCTGCGACTACCACATGCCTGAGCGCTGGACCGTGAAGATTCCTGCGTAACAAGCCACAACATGCGGCCGGCCCCTACTGCACATCTGCATGAACCTCCGCGATGCTGCGCGGATTCCGGCAATAGTGCCGGTATTCCTGCAAAAGGAGCCACATGGCAACGAAGAAGACGGCCGCCACGAAGACTGCGGCCAAGAAGTCGGCAGCGCCGGCAAAGAAGGCTGCACCTGCAGCTAAGAAGGCCGCAGCAGCGCCTGTAGCGAAGCCGCTGAAGGAGACGTTCAACAAGTCGAGCCTGCTGGCTCACTTGGTTACCCAGACCGAACTGGACAAGAAGACGGTGCAGACTGTCCTGTCTCACCTAGAGAACACCATCGTGAGCGCTATCCACAAGAAGGGCGCTGGCGAGTTCACGCTGCCGGGCCTGTTTAAGGTGGCTGCTATCCAGGTCCCGGCCACGAAGAAGCGCTTTGGCAAGAATCCCTTCACGGGACAAGAGCAATGGTTTGCTGCCAAGCCAGCATCGGTAAAGGTGAAGGTCCGTCCGCTGAAGAAGCTGAAGGACGCAGCCCTGTAATTCTTGAGGCGGCGCTGCAAGTAAAGATGGGAAGGGGGGTGCTTCCCATCTTTGCGCATACGGTCGGCGGTCTCACCGTACCGAGCCATTGGCTGATCACGACGATATCCACGCCTGCCTTGAGTAGATGAGAATCTTCGATATCGATCTACCCCAACGACATTGCGCCCTTATATCGATATCAATATCATCTTGGACCTCGATATAACCAAAGGGCTCATGATAGCTAATTGGCGTATCTTGGCATTCCCTGTAGGCCTCTCACAAGCGTGCGTCTGGAAATCGCAACAGCGCGAACAGGAATTTTTGATGTCTTCGTGTGGCATTTGCTACCCTTATGGGGCCGCAAATCATGTCTACTTGGTTGGCTTGCGGACAAAGTATCATTTAATAGTCCATCGCTTCAGATACGCAGCAAATACAATTCAACTTCAAATTGCACAGCCGCGAAATTGCTGTGTCGATGTGTACGCTCGTTCCGAGGCTGGAAACCTGGGTACTGCACGGAAATCATGTTCCATGCGCGACTGCTCACGAGGACAATGAGAGGTCAGATGAAAAAAATACTTGCGATAGCTGCCGCATCGGTCGCAGTCAATGCGGCGTACGCCCAGTCCGGCGTGACGCTGTTCGGTATCGCCGACGCCGGTATCGAATTCAACAATAATGCAGGGCGCAACGGCGACAGTCTCGTGCGGCTGGTTTCCGGGAATCAGTCTGGCTCGCGTTGGGGCCTGCGGGGCGCGGAGGATCTGGGCAGCGGGCTGAAGGCAGTCTTTCTGCTGGAAAGCGGCTTCGATATCGATACCGGCAATTCGGGCCAGAGCGGGCGTCTGTTCGGCCGCAATGCCTATGTAGGGCTCGATAGCCAATACGGTTCACTGCTGTTGGGGCGTCAGCAGACCAGCATGCGCGAATTCGGCAATATCTATGATCCCAATGCTATTGCCGACCGCTACAGCATCCTCTCGATTGCGCCGGAGTTTGGCGCGCGCGCAGACAATGCCATCAAGTATGTCGGCAAGTTCGGAAAGCTAACTGGACAGGCTTTCTACTCATTCCAGGCTAATGGCAGCGAAGTGGCTGGCAGCAACGTATTCGGACGTAATTTCGGCGCGTTTTTCAACTATGCCTCCGGCCCCTTCGCGCTGGGCGTGGCCTATGACGATGTGCACGTCGGCACGCCGTCAAACCAGGCGCCGGTCCTGAGGCGCGTTTCCGTGGCTGGCACATATGCGGTGGGTGATGCTAAGGTCTATGCGGGCTACCGCCTGGCGAAAGCCTATGATGGCGCCATGCTGCCGGGCGCCCAGGCGGCTGATGCCGGCTCGAACCTCTACTGGCTAGGCCTGGCTTACAAGCTGACGTCGGCTTTCTCCCTGACTGGCACGGCTTACTACCAAGACTTCCGGCAGACCGGATCCGACCCCTGGCAATTCGTGCTGACCGGCGATTATTCGCTCAGTAAACGCACCGACCTCTACGCGTCAGTCTCCTACGCGCTCAACAAGGATAACTCGGCGCTAGGTGTTAATGGCTTCAACAGCGGTAGCGGCACGTCGGCCGTCTTCAACGTACAGCCTGGCAAGGATCAGGTGGGTGCGGTGATGGGCGTTCGTCACCGGTTCTGATGCGACTTGCCCCGGCGACGGGGCGTAGTTCCCATACGGTTGACCAGCAAAAGTGGCAGCGGCACGTTGGCGCGGCGGTAGCGCGCCAGATCGGCGATCACTTCGCCGGTGGCGGGCCAAGCCTAGTCTTGTTGCCCTTGCCGGTTATTTCCAACCACCAGCGCTCGATGCCTTGCGAATCGCGCGGGCAGAAGAAGAGGCTTGGCCTGGAAAATTCCTTAATCGGCACTTACCCTGTCCTTGCAAAAAGATTCGCTCGCGGGACTCAAAGTTTCCGTCCTCGATTGAACGGACGCCTGTGTGCGGATCGTGCAGCTCAGTCGTATTCCAAGCACTTGCCCTTGGCCGCGCGTAACCTTTCCGGGCTCGGCGGCGAATCTTTTGATGACGACGGCTTCGTTCGAGGGCTCGCCGCCCCCGGCGAAGAGGTTGCTCTTGATCGCTGGAGGTGCGCTACTCTTGCTTCTCGTCGGCGCGGTGATCGCCCTTGGCGCGGGCGTCGCGTATGGCAGCACGACATGGGATGTTTATACGGATGGTGCCAGTATTTCCGGTCCACGCGATCCCTATACGGACAGTGGGAAGCGGGGAAATACGATATCTATACGGACGTGCCAAGATCGGCGACAAACGCGACCCGTTCACTGATGGTGCATAGTCCAGATGCCTACGGGGTGGATCGCCACCGCCTTGCATGAGCGGGCCATCCACCTGCGACATACCTGGAGCGCTTATGTGACTGAGCTTTTCACCCAGGCGGGTCGCGCTTTAGACAGCATCCGGCGTTACAGCGCCGCGGATGTAGCGCGGGTCAGTTTCATCGACGCAGCGGAGCACCTATGAGCGGGCACGTCTGGTTCGACCAGCAATTGAAACCTATCCCGAACGCTGATCTACGGACCTCAACTACGCTCTGATCGTCACGGAGTACTGTCCCGCGAGGGGGCACGGAAGGTGCGCTGCAATCGTTCATGCAGATTCCGGGGGTGAATCTGCATGCGTTTGGCGTTTGGCATCTGCGCGTCTGTGCGTCTGCGCGTCTGCGCCCTCGTAGCGAGCCACAGCCTTGCTGGCAGACCGGAGCGCGCGGCCGTGCTGTCGGTACTGATGGCATCTGTTCGAGTATCTTCGGTGAAGCGGTGAAGCGGTGAAGCGGTCGGTGAAGCGGTGCACGGACAATAAAGTCAGAAACATCGCGTCAATAAAGTCAGAAAAAATCGTCCTCAAACACCCAGCGACCTGTGTCTGGCGTGGCTTTCCGGACTTTATTGACAGCCTGCATAGACGCAGGCTATTGCGCCCTTATACGCCACGGTTTCCTTCATCGGGTGCCACTGTAGACCGCGTGCAGATTTCCCTTGTTGGAAAAGCCATCATGCACGCGACCGTGCGCGAAGCATCCCCGTGATGCCGGTCCTTGCCTCGGATTGCCCGCCTGCTGTCAGGCCATTTCACTGGCAGCTTCGCCGGCCAGCGCGACTTCCGTCTCGTCGGACACCGTGCTTTCCGCTATCGCGTTGTCGTCTTCTGAAACCATGTCGCCCAGACCGATGACGACCGTGATATTCGGCGTCCAGTTCTTGCGGTCGGTGCTGACCTCGGCAAACGTTGTCACCGTTGCGGTGTAGCCCTGCGTTCTGAGGTCGTCGGCTAGCCGTTGCGCGCGCGGTTCCAGCGCTGCTTGCGGATTGTCTTCGTTGATGTCGAGTACCAGTCTGGTCTCGAATTCTTCCTTGCCCTTCTGGATTGCCGTTTGCATTGCCTTGAGTTGCTTGTTCGCGAGCGCGACGAGCTTGCTGTACCTGGACTCTTCCTGGCTGGCTCGCAGTGCCTTGGCGGCGTTGATGATTTCGGTGCGGTCCACGAACATAATTGCCTTTCAAGGTGAAGGAGAGAAAGCGCAGGCGCCGCACGGGCTTGACTTCAGGAGCCAGCTTTTCTGGGATGCGACGACAACTGTATAAATATACAGTGTTCGCCGGCTAACCGGCAAGGGAGTAGAGGGTGAAAGTCCCTGACCGCGGAAGATCTACCTCTCCTGGCACCGGCTGAGGCTGGGTAGCTTGTAGGCGCTGGATTCAGGCCGTTGTGCAATGTCAGCCGTAGGGAAGCAACCGGCTGCTCAAGTCCGAACGTCATGACGACCAAGTTGAGAGGAGCCGACCGGCGCCTTACGACCCTTCCCTGTCGTTCCACTTAGGCCGCAGTAGCGGCCGCTATCGTGTGTAAAGCGGCCTCTGCCTGCCCGCGCGGACGGCTTTTGCGCTCATGCAATGGCCTCGCCCATCAGTCGTCCACGCATCATCCATAGGTTGCTCAGGGCGAACAGCGTACGCAACTGCTGCGTGTTCTTCATCGGCCGCGATGGCATCTTTAGATGCCACCGTGCGCGGCGATGAACATGGCGACTGCCGACCGGCAATAGGATTCGATTTCGTTGTCGTCCTCTGCTCTCGCCTCGTCGAAGCGGGCGATAAGCAGGAGATCGGATCCTTTGAAAAGCGCGGCGAACAAGCGGGCGGACTGGAGAGCATCGGGTACGTTCAGAATCGCTTTCGCGTGCAACTGACGCAACACGGCCTCGATTTGGGCGATGACATGGGCGGGGCCGGCTTCGTAATGGAGCTTGCTTAACGACTTTTGATTCGTCTTGTCGGCCAAAACCATGGCTTCGACACTGCGGACGTCCGGGCTCAACAGCGTGCGAAGCAGGGATGACCCCACCGCCATGAGCTGATCTTCGGCCGAACCGTCGACGCCTTCAAAAAGAGCCTGCGGTGCAAACTGCTCGCAGCGGGCCACCATGGCCGCGCTGAACAGCGCCTCCTTGTTCTCGAAGTGCCGATAGATGCTTAGCTTGGATATCTTCGCCCGCTGGGCGACCTTGTCCATGGTCGTCGCTTGAAAACCCAGTTCCACGAAGAGTTCGCAGGCGGTGTCGACTATCGTTTGGCGAAGCGCCTCGTTGGCGGGCCGACCGCGCCGGCCCTGGCTGTTTTCGGTCACGAAAATTCCAGTACTTGACAGTATTCAAATTCTTGCACTACGATACCACGGAGTATCGAAAATGTGCAAGCCAAGGGTAGGTTCCAACCGGTTGTCCAAATCAGCTTTCCCCGGGCCGCCCGGCGATAACGAATGCGGCATTGTCCGGCCGGTCAATAGCCATGGGCAACTTTCTGCCAATGCCGAAGCCCTGCTCGCTGACCGTCTCAAGCGCTTATCTCCGGACGTTATTGCGCACCAGGCCTAGCCACCCCTCTATCCACAACACGGAGCCCATCACCATGAATGACGTCATCATCATCGGCGGCAGCTTTGCCGGCCTCGCCGCCGCCCTGCAGCTCGGCCGTGCGCGCCGCAAGGTCACCGTTCTCGATACCGGCCGGCCGCGCAACCGCTTTGCCGGCCACTCGCATGGCCTGCTCGGCCACGATCACAAGCCGCCGCTGGACATCCTAGTCGAGGCGCGGCAGCAGCTCGCGCGCTATCCAACGATCAGGCTGGTCAATGCTCGGGCCGAGAGCGTGTCTGGCGCCATCGACGATTTCTGCGTCGTCACTGACGATCACGAAAGCCTAAGGGCGCGCCGCCTCATCCTGAGCTATGGCGTAGCCGACCAGATGCCTGATGTTCCGGGCTTTGCCGAAAGCTGGGGCACGTCCATCGTGCCCTGCCCCTATTGCGACGGCTTTGAAGTCGCCGGCCAGCATTGGGGCCTCGTCTGGTCCGGCCCACAGTCGCACCAGTCTGCCAGGCTGTTCCGCGATTGGACTGACAAGTTGACTGTCTTCGCCGATGGTCATGACATTGCGGCCGATATCCAGGCCGATCTGGCGCGCCGCAACATACCTGTCGTCGATGGCCGGATCGTCGAGATCGCCCATCACAAGGGCCATATCACCACGGTCAATCTCGATACCCGCCGCAATGTCGCGGTCGACGTCCTGTTCGCCCATCCGCGCAACAAACCGTCCGCAAGCCTGCATGAATCACTGGGCCTTGCCACGGTCGATACGCCCACTGGCATCGTCCTCAAAGTCGACGAGCGCCGCCAAACCAGCATCCCCGGCATCTACGCCGCTGGCGACCTCGCCACGCCCTTCTTGCCCTCGGTCACCCAGGCATCATCGCAGGGCGCGATGGCGGGTATCTTCGCCCAGCAGTCGATGGTTGTTTGAGAGCACGGATTCCTTTCTCCCGTTGCGTCGTCGCCTTCGAAAAGGTTGGCGTAGATCGGCGCGGTGAAGGACGGATCGTCGAGTCAAGGAGATGACATGGCAGAGCAAAGTGCCGATCAGGTCGGTGACTGGAACGGTCAAAGCGGGGAGCGCTGGGTTGCCAACCAGGCCCGGCTCGACGCTATGGTGGCGGTGTTCGGCCAGGCCGCGATAGAAGCCGCCGCGCCTGCGACGGGTGAGCGCGTGCTGGACATCGGCTGCGGCGCGGGCGCGTCGAGTCTGGCTCTCGCAGCCCGCGTCGGCGCAGGGGGCCAAGTGCTGGGCGTGGATATATCCGAACCGCTGATCGGCCGAGCGCGCGCGCTTGCGCAACGGGATACGCCGGCCCTGTTTCAGGTGGCCGACGCCAGCAGCGCAGAGCTGCCCGAGGGCGCGTTCGACATCCTGTTCTCGCGTTTCGGGGTGATGTTCTTCGACGATCCGATAGCGGCGTTCGCCCACATGCGACGCGCGCTCCGGCCCGGCGGGCGGGTCGCTTTCGTCTGCTGGCGCGGCGCGGCCGAGAACGATTGGGTGCGCCTGCCGATGGGCGCGCTCAAGGGCATCGTCCCGCCGAGCGCGCTGCCCGATCCCGAAGCGCCCGGCCCGTTTTCGTTCGGCGACCGGGGGCGCGTGGCACGCATCCTGACGGCGGCTGGCTTCACCGATATTGCTATCGCCCCCTTCGACGCTTCCGTCCCGTTCGGCGAGGGCGGGACGCGGGACGCTGCGATCGACGACGCGGTGAAGATGACACTCGAGGTCGGCCCGTTGTCGCGTGCGCTCGCTGATCAGCCCGACGACATCCGCGCCCGCGCCTCGGCCGCAGTTCGTGCCGCCTTCGCGGGGCTCCCCGGCGAGCGGTCGGTGATGATCAACGGCGCGGCGTGGATCGTCATGGCACGCAATCCGGTAGGCTGACAGGGATTAAACAGGGAGACGCCCCCGCTCGGTGGAGTGGGGCGTTTTTGGCCGGTCAAATTGATGTCCCTCCAAGCTTGGAAGCCGCCATTAGTGAGCTAGAAGCCTTGATGGCGAGGTACAGGCCGCTTTTGGCCGGTCTCGACCCGCTGGCCATTTGGGGCCGGACTCTGCAGCGCCAGAAGCGACTTCCGACCCACTTCGGCCGTCGGCCCCGATGCCAAGTCAAGGGCGGCTTCCAACGTGCAACCGTCATTCGTGCTGCCGCGTTGGTCGGTAAGTTCTCGGCCTATCCGGGGCAACTGAGAATCGTAGACAGAGGGAGATGAATACTGTGACGAGCCTTCCGCTTCCATCGGCTCTACCTGCATGCCCTCCTGGCGGGCGTCGTGGCCAAGTGCTTGTCACACAGGCTGGGAGAGCTGCCGTCGGGTAGCCTCAGTGTCGCGCCATTCGAGCGAACGGTCGAAGTCCAAATAGACTGCCGGCACCGACAAACAGCAGCGCGACACCCAGATTCCACAACAAGACCATCGCGCTGGCATCCAGTGGATGAATGAGTAGCAGGCTCGTTGCCGCCATCGCGGCAACGGCAAGGCCCGCACACATCGCCACCGGCGTTGGCGAGAGGCGTGCCACATAGCGCAACATGGCCGTCAAGGCAATGGATAGCGGCGCGCTGACCATCACCAGCGTTGCGAAGCAGCGCGCGGTCTCGCCGGGCGACATGCCTTCCGGCCCGATCACCACCCAGTTCGTCAGGCAGCCGTAACCGATTGTGCCCACCCAGACGGCCAGGGATGGCAGCGGCAACAACAGCCACCGGCGCGAGCGACCCGGCACGCTGGCGATGAACGCGGCCGCCGCGGCCAAGACGCCGGTCACGATGGCGGCTGTAACGCTGGTGACGAAGACGGGCTGTTGCAGCTTCAGCGCAAGATCTGGCCGCACGCCATTCACGAGCACTACCAGCGCTAGCAACAGGGCAGCCAGCAACAGCCAGCACACCACCCGCACCAAGGGCCGGTGCAAGCGGCGAACCGGCGTGGCGTCAGCCACCAGCGAGTCGATCAGGTCAGGGGTGTCTCTCACGGCTTGCTACCTTGGGATTCGAACAGTTTGCGCAGTGTCTTCAAGGCGCGATGGGTGGCCACTTTCAGCGCGCCGACAGACATGCCGCTGGCGATGGCGGCCTCTTTCAATGACATCTCCTCCAGTTTCAGCATGCGCAGCGCCTCGCGCTGTCCGGCAGGCAGACAGTCCACCGCGTCGCGCACCGCCCGTGCGTCCAGTGCCATTTCCTGGAGGTTCGCGCCGGGGTCGGAAATGGTTTCCGGTTCCGTGTCGAGCGGTGTTTCTCGCGCACTGGTGCGTGCCCGCCGGCGCAGGCCGTCGACAATCCGCCGGCGGGCGATGGCCACCAGCCACGGGCCGAACGGACGCGCCGGGTCGTAGGTGTGGCGCACGGCGTGAATCGTGAGCAGCACATCCTGCACGGTGTCCTCGATATCGCCGGGGTTGCGGACCTGGCGTACGGCCAGCGCCCGGATGTACGGGGTGATGCCTTCGAGCAGGCGCCGGTACGCCGCGCGGTCGCCGGCCTGTGCGCGGGCCATCATGGCCGACCAGTCCGGCGTGCCGTCCGGGCGGCACGCGGGTTTGGACAAGGGGTCAGGACCAGCCGCATCGTGCGTGGCGTCAACGAGACCCAGCTTGCCGCCGGCATGGTGGCCTGGACGTTGTGAGCGGTCAGCTTGGGAAGACATGCCTGAATTCTGCTTCATGGAGAGCCGCCTGTCGCGCAGTTAGTTTTTCCGGGGATGCGTAACCTTTGGTCGCGTGGGGCCGAATCTCCTGACACGGCTCCGGATCCGGGCCGCAACCGTCAGGAGAAAGCAAGATGAACAAGCATGTATTGGCCGCATCCACCTTGTCGTCCGCCCTAGGGCTGGCGCTTGCCATGGTCGCCGCGCCCGCGCAAGCGCAAACCACGAAGGACATGAGCGCGATGCCGCAGGTCGTGAAGGACAACATGGCGAGGATGGAAAAGAGCAAGCTGGAGAAGTGCTATGGCATCAATGCCGTGGCAAAGAACGACTGCGCGGAAGGTGCGCATTCCTGCGCGGGACAAGCCACGCAGGCACGCGATGCCAAATCCTACGTGCTGCTGCCCGCCGGCGATTGCAGCAAGATCCAGGGCGGCAAGCTGAAGGCCTCCTGAGGCAGGGGCGAAACATGCCTGCCGCGGCTGTCGCCTCTCCACGCGCCCTGGGCCCGATCCCGCCGCGCGCCGGGATCGGACTGCGCTTTCGGCACCATCAGGCAGTGGTGGAGGAACGCCCGGCCGTTGCGTGGTTCGAGGTGCATACGGAAAACTACATGGGCGGCGGCCGCGCGCCGGGCTGCCTGGACGCCATTCGCCGTGACTACGCCCTATCGCTGCACGGCGTTGGCCTGTCGCTGGGCAGCGCAGACGGGTTGGACCTGGCGCATCTGGCGCGGGTGCGCGAGGTGGTTGAACGGGTCGAACCCGGGCTTGTGTCGGAGCATCTTTCCTGGAGCACCACCCGCGGCACGTATCTCGCCGACCTGCTGCCCTTGCCGATGACCGAGGAGGCGCTTGCCGTGGTATGCCGGCATGTCGACCAGATCCAGGGCGCACTGCGGCGCCGCATCCTGGTCGAGAACCCGTCTACCTACCTGCAGTATCGCCACTCAACCGTTCCCGAGTGGGAATTCCTGGCCGAAGTGGCGCGGCGCACCGGGTGCGGCTTCCTGTGTGACGTCAACAATATCTATGTCAGCGCCTGCAATCACGGATGGGACGCCATGACCTACCTGCATGCGCTTGCGCCGGCCGCTATCGGGGAAATCCATGTGGCCGGCCACAGTGTGCGGCAACTCGGGCAGGGGCAGGTCCTGCGCATCGATGATCACGGCTCGCGCGTGGCACCGGCGGTGTGGTCGCTCTACGAGGCGGCGCTTGAGCGGTTCGGTGCGGTGCCGACGCTGATCGAATGGGATACGGACGTGCCGCCTCTCGATGTGCTGATGGGGGAAGCGCGTATCGCTCAGGCGGCACTGGAGAAACAGCAGCATGCAATCCGATCCGCCCTCATTGCTTGAGCTGCAGCGCGCGTTCGCCCAGGAACTGGGGAATGCTGCCACCGGCGAGGCCTCGGCGCACGTGATCGCGGACGGGCTGGCGCCCCAGGCGCGGCTGGGCATCTACCGAAACACCGCCACCGCCACGCTCGTAGGCGCGCTGCGCCTGTCTTATCCTGCCATCCAGGCGCTGGTAGGCCCCGAGTTCTTCGAAGGCGCGGCCCGGCTGTTCATCGGGCAGTCTGCCCCGCAGAGCGCGTGGCTGGATGCGTATGGCGAGGCGTTCGCGGAATTTCTGGCGCGCCTGCCTGGGGCAGCCGCAATTGGCTACCTGCCTGACGTCGCCCGGCTGGAGTGGGCCGTGAGTACGGTCTTGCACGCGCCGGACGTCACGCCGCTCGATCTGCGCCGCCTGGCGGAATCAGACTTATCCGCAGCCGGCGATATGCATTTCTTGCCGCATCCCGCGGTGCGCCTGGTGCATGCCGCGTTCCCCGTCGATGCCATCTGGCGCGCGGTGCTGAACCGCGACGACCATGCCCTGTCGCGCATCGACCCCGCTGCGGACCCGGTCTGGCTGCTGGTGCGCCGCACATCGGACGGCATCGACGTCGACCGGCTCAGCGCGTGGCGATGGCAATTCACCGCGGCCTTGCTGGCCGGGCATCCACTGCACGCCGCGTTGGGCCCGACGCCGCCGGCGGACGCACCCGCGTGGCTGGCCACGCTGTTGTCGGCCGGCTGCTTTACCGGCTTCGGCCGGGCCCAGGCCTCTGACTTACCCATCCCGGATCTCTCGCCATGACACACGCTGCGCCTTCCCCCCGCGCCTCTCTAACGCTTGCCGCGCGCGCGCAGCGCGCGGTGGATTGGCTCGATCGCATGCCGTACACAGTCCTGGCCATTCCGTTGCGGCTCGCGGTCGCCACCGTCTTCTGGAATTCGGCCGTGGCCAAGCTGGCGAACTGGGTGACGGCGGTGGAGCTGTTCCGGGAGGAATACCAACTGCCGCTGCTGCCGCCCGAACTGGCCGCCTACCTGGCGGTATCCGTTGAGCTGACGGCGCCAGTGCTGCTGGTGCTCGGCCTGGCAACCCGCCCCGTGGCGCTGATACTGCTTGGCATGATCACGGTGATCCAGCTGTTCGTTTATCCGCAGGCATGGCCTACGCATATCCAGTGGGCGGCAATGCTGCTGGTACTGCTGGCGCGGGGGGGCGGGGCGCTCTCGGTTGACTGGCTGATTCACCGGCGTCTCACGGACGCTTCGGAGCACTGAGCCGTGTGGACGGGAAGCCCGGGCGATCCTTCTGATCTTCAGCGACGATAGTGCGATGCGCGACGTCATCCTGGAATCAGTCGTGACCTGCCCACATTGCGGGTGGGCGCAGCGGGAGACCATGCCTACGGATGCTTGCGTGTTCTTCTATGAGTGTCGGCATTGCAGAGTGGCGCTGAAACCCAAATCGGGAGACTGCTGCGCATTCTGCTCGTTTGGTTCGGTCAGAGGTCCGCAGGTGCAGCAAGGACGGGTCGCGAATTGAGTGAAGTTCTATACGCCGTGGCGAATGATCCGCCGTTGCCTGCGAGGGCAGACGAATATTTCCAGCGGCGGGCGGCCGTCAACCGCTTCCGCGAGGAGGCATATGTTGGCCTTTCTGCCGTGCGATTCGTGTACTGGGCGGAAGCCAGCCGTTTGAAGGTCGCCGATTCCTTTGGTGTCGGAGAATGTCGAATGTCCGGTCGGTTGAGCGAAGCCGACGGCTGGGTGTCCGCCTTGGCGATTCGGCGAGTGGCAGAAGTTGGCCGAACGCGGACATCGGTTTGCCGTCAACCGCGATTGGCACGGTTGATGTCTTCTACGTTTGGGTCATCCGATATGTAGAACGACTATGGTCGGCGGGTACGAGCCACCTTGACAGTCGAGACGTCGATGAGGGCATCCGGGGCGCTACCAGATGCCCCATTACCTTATTCGACCCTGATATTTGCTGCCTTGACGACGTCGCCGTACTTCTTCAGATCGGTCTGAATCTGCTTGCTAAACGCCTCCGGCGAATTGCCGACCGGAACGATGCCTAGCGTCGCGAGCCGCTCGCGCGTGTCAGGCAGGTTGACAACGGTATTCAGTTCCTTGGACAGGCGATCGACGATCTCCCTCGGGGTCTTGGCAGGGGCCAGCAACCCAACCCACGAGTCGCTGACCTGGCCCGCGACACCTGATTCTTCCAGCGTCGGCACATCCGGCAGGGCGGGTACGCGGCTCGCACCGGAGACAGCGATCGCCGTGGCCTTGCCGGACTTCACGTATTGCTGGGCACCGGCCACTGCGGTGTACAGCACGGGCAGCGTGCCCCCCACCAGATCGCCCATGGCCTGGCCGCCACCCTTGTAAGGGACGTGAACCATTTTCAGGCCGGTGCGAGCCTTGAGCAGTTCGCCGGCCAGGTGCGGCGTGCTGCCGGTGCCGGCGCTGCCATAGGACAGGCCATCCGGCCGGGTCTGTGAATATGCGACGAGTTCCTTCAGGTTCTTCGCCGGCACGGACGGATGAGCGATCAGGATCAGTGCCGCATCGCCAATCTTGCCGACAGGCACGAAGTCCTTGAGCGGATCGAACGGGATCTTTGGGAAGACATGTGGATTGATGACGATGGTGCCATCGAAGCCAAGCAGTAACGTGTAGCCGTCCGGTGCCGACTGGGCGGCCATCGCGGTACCAATATTGCCCGATGCGCCGGGCTTGTTGTCGACTACGATCTGCTGACCCAGGCGCTGGCTCAGCTTGTCTGCAATCACACGTGCGCTGGTGTCCGAGACGCCACCGGGCGCGAACGGCACGATCAGGCGGATGGGGCGCGAAGGGTAGTCCTGCGCGACGGCGCCCGTGCCGAATACTGCTGGCGGGACGGCGACTATGGCGCATAGCGCCTTGACGAGGGTACGACGTTGCATATTGTCTCCTCCTGCTCAAACAGTGAGTTTTTTGGCGTTATCGCCTGTTATTGGCACTGCAAAACGACGGGTACGGCCTCGGCACGATCAGACGACAATGGGCGTGGTGGCACCATCGATCGACAGGATCGCGCCAGAGATGTAGGCCGCCCGCGCCGATGCGAGGAACAGCACGGCATCTGCAATTTCTTCGGGCGCGGCCAGCCGCCCGAGCCCGGTGCGCTCGCTGGCGCGGCGCAGTGCCTCGTCCACGGTCGCGCCGGCCAGCTTGGCCTCGGCCTCCAGGCCTTGCTGAAGCCGTTCGGTACGCGTGGCCGACGGATTCACCGCGTTCACCCGCACCCCGGAGCGTCCGTAGGCGCTCGCCAGCCCCGCAGTGGCCAGCATCAGCGCGGCGTTGGCGGCGCCGCCGGGCAGATGGGTCGGGCTCGCAACCTTGCCACCCATGCCGATGACGTTGACGATCACGCCGCTGCCCGCCTGGGCCATCCGCTTGATGACGGGGTCGATGACATGGATGTAGGCAAAGTACTTGGCGTCCATGGCATCGCGCCACGCCGAAGGCGTGAGCTCCGCCGGAGGCGTACGACGCGCGCCGCCGGCGGACGTGACGAGGATGTCGATGCCACCCAGCGCGGCCGCGGCCGCGTCAGCGGCGTGGGCGGCCTGCATGGCATCGGTCAGGTCGGCCGCGACGGTGAAGGGCGGGCGGTCCGGTGCGTCGGCCGCCAGCGTCGTCAGCGCGGTGGCGAGATTCGCCTCGCTGCGGCCGACGATGGCAACCCTGGCGCCCTCGCGCAGGAATGCGCGCGCGCATGCCAGTCCGATGCCGCGGCTGCCGCCGGTAATCAGCACGCGCTTTCCACTCAGTTCAAGATCCATATCGGGTGGTGTCCATGTCAGTTCGATGTGTGCCGCGGCAAGATACGCGGGGCGGCCCGGCGACGCCGCTATTCAGGCTGGATGCCGCCGCGCCTGGCCACATCCGCCCACTTCTGGGTTTCCTTGCCGAGGAACGCGCGAAACTCCGCTGGCGGCGTCAGCACGATGGTAGCCCCCTGGTCCTTCATCTGCTTGGCGAGCGCCGGATCCTGCGTCACCTGCTGCAGGTCGTGATGGATCTGCTCCACGATGGCTGCCTGCATGCCCGCCGGCCCGAACAGGCCGTACCAGTTCAGCGATTCCACGCCGTCGAGTCCCGCCTCCTTGAACGTCATGGCATCCGGGAAGAGGGCCATACGCTGGTCTGCCGCCACGCCGATCACACGCAGATTGCCACTCTGCACGTGAGGCAGCGCTGTGAGTACGCTGGTAAAACCGGCACCGACGTGGCCACCGATGACATCGACCATGATCTGCGCGCCACCCTTGTACGACACCGGAATGGTCCTGAGATTGCCGGCCTGGCGCAGCAGCTCGCCGGTCAGCCGCGTTTGCCCTTCGGAGTAGCCGATGCCGAGCGGTTGGCTG
Source organism: Cupriavidus sp. FW305-46 (assembly GCF_058787075.1). Classification (NCBI taxonomy): domain Bacteria; kingdom Pseudomonadati; phylum Pseudomonadota; class Betaproteobacteria; order Burkholderiales; family Burkholderiaceae; genus Cupriavidus; species Cupriavidus sp. FW305-46. The sequence goes on along the minus strand of NZ_JBYSZI010000001.1, from coordinate 99,282 downwards.
CGGGCGGTCCTGACCAGATCGGTCAGCGACTTCGCGGGGTTGGACTTCGACACGACCAGCACCATCGGCGAGATGGCGAGCCGCGTGATGGGGGAAAAGCCGCGTACGGTGTCGTAGGGCAGCTTCTTCATCAGCACGGGATTGATCGCGTGCGAACCCACCACCATCAGCAGCGTATAGCCATCCGGAGCAGACTTGTACACGTGGCCGGAGCCGATCACGCCATTGGCACCTGGCCGGTTTTCCACAATGACAGACTGCCCCCAGCGCTCGGAAAGCTTCTGCGCAATGAGCCGGCTGACGATGTCGGTGCCGCCACCGGGCGCATAAGGCACCACCAGCGTGACGGGCTTTTCCGGCCACTTGGCCAGGGCGTGCCCGGAAGCCAGTGCTGCCGCGGTACAGGCCATGGCGCCCATTACGCGCATGGCGCGCAGTGCGCCACGAATCGAGCGAACATTCCACATCGTGTGTCTCCTCCATTTATGTCTTGTCAGTCCGGATGCGCGCCGGCATCCGTGTCGGCATCGCGTGCCGTCCTGGGCGGACTGTCTGGTTGCAACGTTGCCCGGTCAGGCCGCCACGCGCTGGCGCTCGCGCTGTCTGCGCAGCCACGCACTGGAGCGACCGCCGAGCGCGCGGCCCAGCAGCGATTCGGCGTAGGCCACCGCGTCGAGCAGCCCGTCGAGCGAAATCCCGGTGCTGAAGCCACATTGGCCGGCCATCAGCACCAGATCCTCGGTAGCCAGGTTGCCCGCCGCGCCGGGCGCGAACGGACAACCGCCAATGCCGCCCACGCTGGCGTCGAAGCGCCGCACGCCGGCTTCCAGCGCGGCCCATGCATTGGCCGCACCCAGGCCCCGCGTGTCATGCAGATGGATCGCCAGCGAGTCGGGGCCGAGCGCTTGCGCCAGGGCCGACATGCGGGTCTTGACCGCGGCAGGCGCGGCTGCACCGATGGTGTCCGCGATGACGATTTCCCCGGCGCCCGCATCGCGCATGCGGCAGGCCAGCCGCAGCACCGTGTCCAGATCGACCGTCCCTTCGAACGGACAGTCGAACGCAACGGCCACATAGGCGCGCGTGCGCAGGCCCAGTCCGCGCGCCCGGATCAGCGTCTGCTCGCTGACCTCGGTCGCCGCATCCAGCCCCATGTTGATGTTGCGCTGGTTCATCGTCTCGGTGGCGGACAGCACGACGGCAATCTCGGTGGCGCCCGCGGCATGGGCGCGTTCCAGCCCTTTCAGGTTCGGCACCAGCGTGGATAGTCGCAGGTCCGGGCACTGTGCCGATGCACGCCGGATCACGTCGGCCGCGTCGGCCATCTGCGGCACGGCCTTTGGCGATACGAAGCTGGTGGCTTCCACGCTGCGTATTCCCGCACGCGCAAGCAGGCGGATCAGTTCGACCTTGGCGTCGGTGGAGATGGCGACGGCCTGGTTCTGCAGCCCGTCGCGCGGCGCGACGTCGGTGATGGTGATGGCCGGGGTGTCGTCCGTCCCGGGGGCGTTGCTATGGCCGGTGCTCATGCCACCGCTCCGGCTTCGCGCAACCGCGCGACCTGTTCGTCGTCATAGCCCAGCACGTCGCGCAGCACGGAGGCCGTGTGCTCGCCCAGCGCGGGCGGGCAGGTGTACGCGGGTTCGGTCACGCCGGAAAGCTTCACCGGGTTGCCCGGCATGCGCACGGTTTCGCCGGTCTTCAGCGGCACCTCGACGATCATGTCGCGGGCCTCCACCTGCGGCTCGCGCAGTGCGTGCGCGAAGTCGTTGACGGGACCGCAGGGGATGCGGGCCTGCCGCAGGCGCGCCAGCCAATAGGCGGACGATTCGCCGCGCAATTCGTTGGCGATGATGGCGTCGATGCGTGCCTTGTCCGCATAGCGGCCGGGTTGCTTCAGATATTCCGGCGCCCGCAGGTCGGGATGATCGATCACGCTCAGGAAGCGCTCGAAGAACGCGTCGCCAATGCAGGCGATGATGATGTGGCCGTCGCTGGTGGGGTAGGTGTTGTACGGCACGTGCACGAAGTGGCTGTTGCCGATGCGCTCCGGCACCAGGCCGGACATCAGGTGCATCGTCGCCATGTAGTTCAGCAGCGAGATCTGGGCGTCCAGCATCGAGATGTCCACGTGCTTGCCAACGCCGGTCTGCTCGCGCGCGGCCAGCGCCGCCAGCACGCCGATGGCACCGAACACGCCGCCGCCCAGGTCACCGACCGGAATGCCGCTGCGTACCGGCGGGCCGTCGGCCATGCCGGTGATCGACATGCCGCCGCCCATGGCCTGCACCACCTGGTCGAACGCCGGCTGCTGGCGGTCCGGCCCGGTCTGGCCGAAGCCTGTGACGGAGCACGTGATGATGCGCGGGTTGACCTTGCTCAGCGATGCGTGGTCGATGCCGAGCCGCTCCGTCACGCCCGCGCTGAAATTGTCGAAGACCACGTCGGCATTGCGCACGAGATCCAGGAAGACCGCCCGGCCCGCCTCGGACTTCAGGTCCACGCACACGCTTTGCTTGTTGCGGTTCAGCGTCAGGAAGTACGCGCCCATGCCGTCGCGGGCGTAGTCCTCGCTCTCGGCGAGCAGCTTGCGCGTGCCTTCCCCGGTGCCGGGAGGTTCGACCTTGATCGTGCGCGCGCCCAGGTCGGCGAGCAGCATGGTGCCGTACGGGCCCGAGAGCATATGGGTCAGGTCCAGCACGGTGATGTGTCCGAGCGCCTGCATTGATTCCTCCATGGTTCGTTCGTCTGATGGTGTCAGCGCAATGGGTGTGCCAGCCCGTGCAGGCGCTTGCAAGTGCTTGATTTCCATGGGGCAGAGGGCTTTCGGATGACAAATCCCCGGTTTCATGAAACACTCATGCAACGTCCGTGAAACAACGGTGAGACGCTCGTGCAACGCACACGAGACGAATGAAGGCGCCCGGCACTGCACTGCAGCCGCCCGGGCCGGCGAGGAGCCCCATGCGCAGCACCCTTCCCGAACGCGGCAGCCGGCCGCGCATCTGCTTCATCAGCTACAGGCACCTGAGCCGCTTTGCCATGGCGGTACTGGACGAGTTTGCCGATCGCGCGACGATCGAGGTGGTCAATGGCTCGTTCGAGGCCGCGCTGGACGCCGCCCATGACCGCCTGCGCGATGGGGCGACCGACGTCTTCGTCAGCGCCGGCGCGAACGCCACGATCCTGCGCAACGCGCTCGACGCGCCGGTTGCCACCATCAAGCTCAGCGGCTTCGACATCCTGCTGGCGCTCTACAACGCGCGGCGCATCTCCAGCCGGGTTGGTGTGGTCATGTATGGCGAATGCATCCCAGAACTGGACGCCATCCGCGAACTGCTCAATATCGAGATTGCGCAGTACGCATACCGCACGCCGGACGAGGCGCGTCAGTGCTTCGAGCTGCTGGCGCGCGACGGCTATGAAGTAGTGGTGGGTTCCAGCATCGTCGTGGAACTGGCCGAGCAGTACGGCATCCATGGGCGCCTGGCCTATTCGATCAATGCGGTCCGGCAGGGGATTGAAGACGCCATCGAGCTGGCGCGCGTGGCCCGGCTGGAAGCCGGCCGCTATGACCAGCTCAATGGCGTGCTGCATAACCTGCAGGAAGCCGTGCTGGCAGTGGATCGGGACAATCGCGTGATTGCCGTCAATCCACCCATGGAAGTGCTGCTTGGCCGCGCCAAGAATCGGATGATCGGCCAGTATCTGGAAGACATCGAGCCGGCGCTGTCCCTGCAATCCACGCTGGCCAGCGGCGTGCAGGAGCGGGGCAGCGTGTTCCGCTTCGCGCAGCGCGACTGGATCGTCAATCGCACCCCGATCCGCGAGCATGGCGATACGGTCGGCGCGGCCATCACGCTGTACGACTCGCGAAACATCCAGGATGCGGACGCCAGCCTGCGCAGCCAGCAGCGCCGGCATCCGCGCAACGCACGCAACCGCTTCGACAACCTGATCGGCGCCAGCCCAGCCTTTACCCGCGCCTGCGCAACGGCGCGGCGCTTTGCCAGGACGGACCTCACGGTGCTGCTGGCCGGCGAGAGCGGGGTGGGCAAGGAGCAGTTCGCGCAGGCCATCCACAATGAAAGCAAGCGCGCCGCCAAGCCCTTCGTGGCGATCAACTGCGCCGCATTTCCGGAGGCGCTGCTGGAGAGCGAGCTGTTCGGCTATGACGAAGGGGCCTTCACCGGCTCGCGCCGGGGCGGCAAGCGCGGGCTATTCGAATCGGCCCATACCGGCACGCTGTTTCTCGACGAGATTGGTGACATGCCGGTCTCGCTGCAGACCCGCCTGCTGCGCGTGTTGCAGGAGCGCGAGATCCTGCGTCTGGGCGGCGCAATTCCGATTCCGGTCGACGTACGGATCATCGCGGCGACGCACCAGCCGCTGCCGCAACTGATTGCCGCGCGGCAGTTCCGTCAGGATCTCTATTACCGCATCAACACGCTGCAACTGGCGTTGCCGACGCTGCGCGAGCGCTCCGAGGACATCGAACTGCTTGCCACGTTCCTGTTGCGACGTTCGCTCGATCGACTGGACTCGCGCCTGGACGCACCGGCCCTTGTCGCGCGTTTGCTGCCGCGGCTCCAGGCCTATGCATGGCCCGGCAACATTCGCGAGCTGGAGAACATCTGCGAGCGAATGGCGGTGTTCTTCTCGCAATGGGAGGTCCTGCATCACATCGCATTCGACGAACTGCGTCACGATTGCCCGGAGTTGTTTGGGGGGATGGCTGAAGGCGTCAGGGCCGGCAGCCTCGGGGCGCGGCAACAGGCTGCTGCGGATGCTTCGCCACCGTTGATCGCACCGCGCGAACGTGTACTGGAGGTGCTGGCGGAATGTGGTGGCAATCGCCAGCAAGCAGCGCAACGGCTGGGCGTCAGTCGCGCGACGTTGTGGCGATGGGAGAAGGCGGCCACGGCGGCTTCCGCGATTTCGTCGGTGCATGCTTTAGCAATCGGCGCGCAGCCGGTACGCACCGAGTCCTCGCCACACGCATCTGGTACTCCAGGCCAGGAGTGCTAGCTTGGCTGCATACCGTCATAGCGGTTGCTGAACGGGACGGTGTCCGACGGCAGCTCCCGCCCATTACTGCCACAGCCTAGCTTAGCTCTAGTGGCCGAAGTCAGGTGCGGATTCAACCGGTCGATGCAACACACTAAAGGCTTTGCGAGCCTGAGGGGTGCTGCAAATGAAGCAAAGACGGCGGATCTACTACACCGAGACCCCAAAGGGACTGATGTGGGAACGGTGGCGCAAAGGTGACACGCTTCATCAGATCGCACGATTGTTCGATCGGGGTCACTCTTCGATTCAGAGGATCTTGGCAGAGACCGGTGGTATCCAGCCAGTACAGCGAAGCCGCTCCCGATTGGCGTTGACGCTTGCCGAACTAGCGGAGATCTCTCGGTCCGTGGCGGCCGGGCTCTCTGTCCGGTCGATTGCATCCCGGCTAGGACGCGCCCCGTCTACCATTAGTCGTGAGCTCAGGCGAAACGGGGGAAGCCAAGGCTATCGTGCAAACCAGGCGGACGAGCTTGCCTGGGCGCGAGCGCGCCGCCGCACGAGACGATCTATCGTAGCCCTTATGTACAGGCCCGCGGTGCGCTGAACAAGGAGTTGCTTGAGCACCTGAGGCGCTGCCGGGTCATGCGTCACTCTCGTCTCTATTCCGCGAAGACTGACGAGCGCGGAAGAATCTGTGACACCGTTTCGATCAGTGAGCGGCCTGCAACCGTCGAAGATCGCGCGATTCCCGACCACTGGGAAGGCGACCTGCTCTTCGGCAGCGGCAACAGCCAGATCGTCACCTTGGTCGAGCGTCGGACGAGGTTTGTGATGCTGGTGAAGGTTGCCAGCAAGGACACAGAGACTGTGGTCAACGCCTTGATCAAACATGCAGGCAAATTACCCCAGGAGCTGTACAAATCGCTGACGCGGGATCGTGGAAAAGAGATGGCCGATCACAAGCGCTTTACCGTGGCGACCGACATCCAGGTCTACTTCTGCGACCCTCAGAATCCCTGGCAACGGGGGGCTCAAACGAGAACACGAACGGCCTATTGAGACAATACTTCCCGAAAGGCACGGATCTCTCTGTCTACTCGCAAGCCAAACTCAATGCCGTCGCGAGGCGGCTCAATGAACGTCCGCGCAAGACACTCAACTTTGATACCCCGGCCGAACGATTCCATCAAAACGTTGCATCGACCGGTTGAATCCGCAGTCGACCTCGGACATTCGCTGAGTCAGGCTTGGCGACATGCCTCGCTATAGCGCCTCGCGGCGGCCAGTCAGGAACCAGGTATGCACTGCACCGACCCCCTTTGCCACGATGATGCCGCGTTCTTCGAACTGAAAGGATTCTCCCAGTCGATTGCGAGTTGCGTCGGTAACCTGAATCCGTCCAGCCAGACTATGGGACTCCATCCGACTTGCAGTGTTGACGGCATCGCCCCATAAGTCGTAAATGAATTTGCGCTTGCCGATAACGCCGGCCACGACCGATCCACTATTGATGCCAATTCGCATTCGGAGGTTATAGCCGGTGCGTCGATTGAACAGTCTGAGCGCGTCTATCATGTCCAGTGCCATGTCGGCAGCTCGGACAGCATGGTCAGAAACCGGTTCCGGTAGCCCGGCGGCTGCCATGTAAGCGTCCCCGATTGTCTTGATCTTCTCAAGTCCGCGGCGATCCGCGATGGTGTCGAATTCGGTGAAGATCTCATTGAGCACTGCGACCAGGCGCTCGGCGCTCATGCCCACCGAGAAACGGGTGAATGACACGATGTCCGCAAACAAGACCGTCACTTCCGGGAAGCTGTCGGCTATGACTTCAGGAATGCTGTTGGCTACGATTTCCGGACGTGCTTTTAGTCGTTCAGCGATCGGAGAGGGCAGCAGGTTCAAAAGCAGCCGCTCCGAAAGCGTCTGCTCGACCATGAGTCGATCGTAAAGACTCTGAAGTTCATCGCGCTGACGGCAGATGAGATCCCAACTGGCTTGAAGCTCCTCGTTTTTTCGCGCAAGCGCTGCTTCGGCGCGCTTCTTTTCCGTGATGTTGCGCCCTTCAGGCAGCAGGAACACCACCTTGCCATCCGAATCTCTAATCGGTAATAGCGAGAAGTCGACAATGATCGTCTCCTCGCCCATCTTTTGGCCGTATACCTCGAAGTCACCGCGGACAAACTCGCCTTGGCTTGCGCGCCGGATCAGCTGTTGCAAGGCGCGCTGGGTCTCCGGAGAGATGACCCACCATCTGGCCTCCCAGAATGGCATTCCGCGAATGTCATCCATTTGAATGCCGATTCCCTCGAGCGCTGCGCGATTGATCTCGAGCATCTTGCCATCGACGTCCAGCAGGCCGACGAACTGGTACATTGCGTCCAGCATGATGCCGGCAAGCTTGGCTCGCTGGGTTTGGAAGTCGTCTTGTGCGGAAAGCGTTACATCTCGCACCCGAATCTGCGGGCTGGCCAAGAACAGCTGGCGGCTAATAAGGGCCATGCTTCACCTCTTCCGCTCCGCCGCAAATTCATACAGGAGTCAGCCTGACGGGCTGGCCATTCGACGGCAGGGCTTTTGCTATTGGAGCATATCTGCAACGGCGCGGCACGCCCTGACCGGCAGGCCACGTTGCCGTTCGCACCGAGGCGAATATCAGCGCCGCCTCCTCGCAGGGCTACAGAAGCACAGCACAGGGCCTCGCGGGCCTATTCCGTCAGAAAGCGGTGACCACTTAACCCGGAATTTGTCGCCGCGAATATCAACCGGGAATAAGAGCCAGGACGCGAAGCGGGCTGCCGGAACCGTCCTTGATCTTCAGCGGGGCGGCGACAATCAATGCACCCTGCGGCGGGAGTTGGTCGAGATTGGTCAGGCATTGCAGACCGTAGCGGTTGTTGCCATGCATGAGGTAATGGCACGGGAACGGCAACTCCCAGCCATAGGACTGGCCCGCGTCGGTGCCAATCGCTTCGACGCCAAATCCATGGACATCTCGCTCTGCAATCATCCACTGGACCACGCCCAGGTCAGGGCCAGGTGTGTGCATGCCGTCGTCACGCGCATTCAGGTACGCCTCGGGACTATTGCGCTTGGACCAGTCGGTGCGCATCAGGACCCAGGAGCGCGGAGGGATGCGGCCATGCCGTGCTTCCCAGGCTTTGACGGCGTCGACAGTGAGCAAGTAGTCCGGGTCTTCCTCGGCCTCGCTCGAGCAGTCGATGACGCAGGCGGTGGCGAAGAATTTTTCGGCAGGGATGGTGTCGGTCGTATTGTCCGGCAAGTCCTTGCCAGAGATCCAATGGACTGGTGCGTCGAAGTGGGTCCCGGTATGTTCGCCGCAGGAGAAGTTATTCCAGTACCAGTTCGGTCCGCGATCGTCGTAGCGCGAGATAGTCTCTTGCCGGAAGGGCCAGGTCTGGCCCAGCTCCGGAGGCAGCGAGATGGTCGGAAATTCAGAACTCAAGGTCTGCGTCAGGTCCACCACGCGGATGCGGCCGGACAGCAGGTCCGCTGCAAAGTGGGCGAGGCTGTTGCTCATGGCTGTTGTCTCCTGTGGTTGCTTCAGTTATGAGTTGGATTTCGCCCGTTTCTTTGCGAGCGCATTGGCGACGTGGTAACCGGAGGTACCGCCAAGACCGGGGCCTGGATGGGTCGAGGCGCCGATGTGGTGCAGATGTTTGACCGGGGTAGCGTGATCCTTGACGCCAGGGACCGGACGCCAGAACATGAACTGGTCGATGCTGCATTCGCCGGAATAGGGATCGCCGCCGACGAGGTTGACGTTCATCGACTCAAGATCCGCCGGGGACAGGACCGTACGCCCGACGACGCTCGCCTTGAGATTCGGAACCTGGCGAGCAATGCGGTCGATAATCCGGTCGGCGTAGCGCTCACGGAGCTCGGCGGTCCAGCGACCATCCGCGGGAACGGCGATCTCTCCAAGCGCATCGCCTTTGACTTGACGCGGACACTCCGGAACCTGAATCCAGAGCACCCAGCCTCCGGCCGGGCTTCTGGAAGGGTCAACAGCGCAAGGCTGGGCAACGCAAATCGTGCCTTCGGCTGGAAGCAGGCCTCGCTCTGCTTCGCTGACTGCCCTGGAGACACCGTCCAGACCCGAGGTAAGGTGCAGGTAGATGACATCGCGCAGATGTTCTTGGGGCCAGTCCGGAGGGGCGGACAGCGCCAAATGGATCTGCATGTTCCCCTTGCCGTAGCGGTACTCGGCTGCCTGCCGACGTAGGCCAGGGGGAACGTGCTCAGCGGCCAGCAGCTTTCCGTAAAGCTGGCCGGGCGTGACGTTGCAGATGATCTCCTTGCCCATGAAAACGCGGTTGTCCCGCGTCCTTACGCCGCGCGCCGAGCCGCCCTCGACCAGGATGTCCTCGACGTCGGCATTAACGTGGAAAGCACCACCCCGGCTCTCGATGACTCTGCGAAAGGCGTCGACAGTACGGGCATTGCCGCCTTGGACGATAGGCAGGCCAACCGCCTCCAGCGTGAAGGCGACGACTTTTCCCATCAATGCAGACATGGCGCTTTCCGGGCCAAGGCCTGTATGTAGTACCCAAGGCGCGAGCAGCGCCTGGACCAGGTCGGATTTGACCCGGGTCTCCAGCCAGCTGCGGCAACTCATCAGGGCAGGGGAAAAGAAGGCGACGGTGTCATGCACGCCTTGTTTCCACAGGCGGCCGGCCACGGTCTTTGCAACACCGGCACTCCACAGTTCGTTGCCAAGCAGCGAGAACACCAGGCCGGCGTTTTGCTCGACCTCTTGCATGGCGGACTGAAAGGCATCACCGTCGCCGCTTGCCAGCGTATTGAATGTGCTGACATTGCGCTCACGGGACGTGCTCAGAATCAGCGAACGGTTATCGGGCAACAGTACGCCAGTGGGCGTACTGTTATTGCGGTAGCTGAGCCCTGCCTGATGAAGTTCATCCTTCAGCTCCGCGTAGCCTGGCGACGTGACAAAGAGCGGATGTGCCGTGGACAACGTGTCGTGGAGATAGCCCGGTGCATTCAGGGCCTCTGTGCGAATGCATCCGCCCAGCGTGCTATTGCGTTCCAGCACGCAGACACGCTTGCCGCGTCTGGCCAGGACGGCAGCGCAGACGAGCGAATTGATACCACTGCCGACAATGACGGCGTCATACGTACTCATTGGATGATCCCGGGGGAAGGATAGAGAGACGGGCAAATGCGTTCGGTCGCGGTGTTGGCCAGCTTCCTTTAGACGGATTGCCGTGTGCGGTACCGGAATCAGGTCGCGGCGACGTATTCGGTGCGGATCAGCTCTGAAAGCTCCGTAAGAGCGTTGGCGGTACGCGCGTAGTTGCCCTTGTAGAAGAGCAGGGATTCCCGATCCGATGTGTCAAAGTGCCGGACCTCGCCCAGGAAGATGATGTGATCGCCGCCGTCATACTGATGCGTGTTGCGGCATTGGAATACCGCCGCGCAACCTGACAGGACAGGCGAGCCATCGATGCCATCCGTGCAGGGGACTCCCGAAAACTTGCCTTCCGCGCCGCGTGCGAAGCGGTTGGAGACATGTTCCTGGTCGGCTGCCAGGACGTGGATCACGAAACTCCCGGTCTTCTGGAATGCCTCGAGGCTGTAGGACTTCTTGGCGAGGCTCCACAGCACCAGGCGAGGCTCCAGCGATACCGAGCTGAAACTATTCACGGTCACGCCCCAGGGTTCTCCGTCGGGGGTGCGCGTTGTGACGATGGTTACGCCGGTGGCAAAGCGGCCGAGGGCATTCCGAAATTCGCGAGCGTCGGTCATGGCTGTCTCCTGTCGCCTGCTCAACCGTTGCACGGTGAGCAGGCTGCTTGCTTTCGTATGGGTGACTTTTATTGCCTCAGGCGGCCTTGGATTGCGACGCTTCAGCGATCCAGGCCTCGGTGGCTTCCTCGTTGAACCAGTAGCTGCCATAGTCGCGCGGATCGTTGAATCCGTTGGCGATGCGCTGGGCGATGCGCGGCGCGTGCTGCGCTGTGGCCAGCAGCTTGACGATGTGGGCTGGCGGCGGGAACAGGAGGGAATTTGTCCAACGGATGACCGGTTCGGCATAGCCTTCGTAAAGGCCGTCGAAGGTCTGCTGCATCCATGCCTTATCGAAGGGCTTGTCCCCATGGCGCAGGATGGCCTCGAAATAGTGCAGGGCGCCCTTGGTGGCGTTGTTCGAGCCCTGGCCGGTGATCGGGTCGTTGACCATGACCGCGTCGCCGAGCCCCATCACAAGCCGGCCGGAAGGCAGGGGAAGGGTAGGGTTGCGCACGGTCGGGGTCACGCGTCCGCTCAGGATCCCATTGGCATCGGTGAGTCGTACATTGGCACAGCGCTCGCTTTCCCACGGCAGGTAGTCGCGCAGGATGCCCAGGCAGGTATCCAGATGCTGGTCGGCGGACTTGACGTCTGCCCAGCGGTCCATCGGGCCGCCGGGAATGGCCTCGAAGACCATGATGTCGCAGGCTTGGGTTTCGCTACTGCCCTGGGTGGTGAGCGCCGGGAAGACAAAGTACTCGCCGATGCCGGGAATCAGATTAAAGTTGACGCACTCAAACGGACCACTGCGCTGCATGCCCGTCACGTAAGCCAGTGCCAACTGGCGTTGGGGATGACGAACAGGCGAGCGCGCATCATTGCGTGTCAGCAGATTGACGATCTCCCCCTTGCCACCGGCCAGGAGAACAAGATCATGAGATTCGGCCAAGGCTTCAAGCTGGGGAATCTCGACATTTTCGATACGCAGAATGCCGCCACGGCTTTCGAACTCCGCCATCCAGCCTGGCATCTTTACACGTTGATCGACAGACTGGGCGTAGGCATTCAGGCGGGCGCGCCAGTGGATGGCAACTTCGCCCTTGCCGTCGTCGGTAGGGATGGTCAGGCCGATGCCGTCCACCGTGGGGCACTGCCTTTCCCATTGATTCATGCGGAAATCGCGCTCGATCTGGAGTGCTTGGTCGAAGATGCACTGGGACGACATTACTTTGCCGCTCCATACCTCGTCAGCGGTGCGGTTTGTCACCAGCGTGACCTCATAGCCTTGATCCAGCAGGCCGCAGCCGAGCAATAGTCCTGCCTGACCCGCGCCAACAATCGCAATCTTGCGCGGCGTGATCTTGTCGATGGAATGGGGGATCATGTGTCTCTCCTGTGGCATTGTCTTGTGTGCAATTCACTTCGTTCCGGCCGAACCGGGGTCGCCCGGAATCACCGGCCGGCTTATGCCGTCAGCCGGTTGATGGCTGCTTGCCGACCCTCGGGGCCGAGGGCGCCGTATCCGCCGTCACATGCATAGTCGGCGCCGGTAACAAAGGCGGAAGCATCTGACAGGAGGAAGAGAACCACTTGCGCGACTTCTTCTGGCTTGCCGAGCCGGCCGAGCGGGTGGAAATCTGCGGCGATACCGTCGGCTTTCGCCTTGTCGCCGCCGCTCAGCGCGCTGATGACGGAGGACCACGTCCAGCCCGGCGAGACCGAGTTGACTCGAATGTTGTCCGGGGCTAGATCCAATGCGGCGCTACGTGTGAATTGCTGCATCGCTGCCTTGGTAATCGGGTACAGCCAGCGCCCCGTCTGCGCCACGCCCGCGGAGATCGAGGCAAAGTTGACGACCGCACCGCCGCCGCGCTTTTTCATCTCCGGCACGCACGCCTTCAGCATCATCGCCGCGCCGACGACATTGACGTTGTAGGATTCCAGCCACTGCTCGCGTGTGGAATCGGCACCGTTATCCACGTAGGTGCAGGCACAGTTGACGAGCAGGTCGATGCCGCGGAAGGTCTCCATGGTGTCGGCGATGCAGGCAGCGATGTCGGCATCGCTGGTCACGTCCACGGCCACATAGCGGCAGCGCTCCGGATGCCGCTCGGCAACATTGCGGCCCCCTTGCTGGTCGATGTCGACGACAACGACGTTGGCGCCGGCCGAGACCAGGGCCGATACCACTGCCTCGCCAATCATCGTTGCGCCACCGGTGACAATCGCCGTCTTGCCTTCGATTCCTTGCATGTCCGTCTCCACTTGTTGTATTGGCTCGCATGTAGCCATGTGCAACCTAGTTTGGTGTAGCGGTGATGACGCTGCTATCCACAATCCGCCGGCAAATATCCAGATAACGAGCCGTTGCTGGCGGACCGGGAAAAGGAGGCGGGGAATCAGGAAAGGGTGGCGCGATGGCCTTGCCGGATGGCCGGGCGTGCAGGTAACCGTTCACCCGCGAGCGCGGGCTGGCGTTGTTGTATCAACAACTGCAAGGCAGTGAAACGGGGCGAGGCCGCAGGGGTATTGAGAGGCTAGAGAGCCTGCTGAGTTTCAACGCCCGGCATCGCGGACGTGGCGCTCCGCTGCGCCCCTGCGCAGGGTCGCCGACGGAGAAACGCCGAAGCGCTTCTTGTAGTAGGCCGCAAACCGGCCGAGATGTGTAAAGCCAAAGCGATATGCAATATCCGTGATGGAGGCCTGCTCCGCTCCGGCGGCAGCAATCAACGCTTGTCGGACGCAGTCCAGTCTGGCATCCCGCAGATAGGCCAACGGCGTCGTATCGAGATGGCGGCGAAAGCCTTCTTCCAGCGCCCGGATGCTCACGCAGGCGACTTGCGCCAGGTCGGCGACGGTCAGCGGTGTGTCGGCATTCGCGCGGACATAATCTATCACCCGCTGCATATGACGTGGCCTGGCGGGTTCGGCGTTGCGCGCAAGGAGATAGGTGTGGGTGTGCGGTTGAAGCAGCAGCAGCATCCGCAGCAGGTAGTCCTCCATCGACGCCACCGCGGCCGGAAACTGGAGCCAGTTGGTGCCGTGCTGGTCGATATTCCTGGTAAGGTCGAGTACGGACTGGCTCCATGGACTCGAGAGCCCAGCGTGCTGGGGCAACGCCGGATCGAATGAAAGGGGCCCGCTGGGATCGCGCCCGGTCAGCAATGCGAAACGTTGCTCGATGGCTTCCTTCTGAATCCAGAGCAGGACTTGCGCACAATCCTCGTGCCAGTGCATTCGGGTTGGGGTGTCTGGACTCAGCAGGCTGGCGGTGCGGACGTCGGAAAGTATCTCCTGCGAGCCACACTTGATTTCGGCATGGCCCGCAACCGGGATCTGGGCGAGATAGAAGTGCTTTAGGCAGCCAGGGTCGATCTCTACATGGGCGCCATAGGCAAGGAAGTTGATTGCGGTCTCATGCAGTCGTACCAGATTGTGCTGGACGTGCAATTGCTGCAATGCGCCGACCACTCGCAGTTCATGCGGGCAAAATACCGAAGCGATCTTGCCCTGGGCCTCCTTCACATCCTCGGAGCGAAAGGAGGGGTAGTTCGCCAGCATGCCTCGTGGCGCGCAGTTGTCATCACCCGCTGGCGAAGAGGGCTGTTCGGCGGGTGACTGGGGGGTGGTCTGCATCGTCTCACTCCTGGCGGATTGCAGCGTGTCCTGGCTCGCCTGCGCAGCGAGGGAAGGCGCGCAATCAATTACTTTATACCTAAACTTCCTGCGCACGCCAAGAAGGCTGCCGGGCCAGCCCTGTTCCCGCCCACCGGACCGCATGGACCAATCCATGGATACCGCCGACTACGATTTCGTCGACAACTACAACCCCGCCCTGCTGGCCCAGGCCAGCCAGCTGACTTCGGGGGAATTCCATGTGATCGTGCAGGCCAACGGTTTCACCGTCGCAGACTGGGGCGTCCTGTCCACGCTGTCCGGCGGCAAGCCAATCAGCATCGGGGCACCGGCGCATGAGGTCAGCTCGTGAAGCCAGACCGGCCGTGGGGCGCCGCTTGACGGAAAACGGTGCGCCGGATGGGCTGCAAGCGCCGCTGGCGCAAGGGGGCGCGCCTCAGTTCAGCACGCCGTACGCACGCGCCTCAAAGATAGCCTGCGTGCGCGTCTTGACCGCCAGCTTCTTGTAGATGTTCTTGACGTGCGACTCGATGGTCAGCCGCGACAGTGACAGTGCGTCGGCGATCTCGCGGTTGGTCGACCCCTTGTTGATGAAGACGAGGATCTCGGTCTCGCGTGCGCTGAGCAGCGGCTTTGCGCTTCCCGTCGGTGAAAGCCTGGTCTCGGCGGGTGCGGCCTTGGGTACCAATGCCGTGAGTAGCCGCTTGGCAATGGACGGATCGATCGGCGTGCCACCGCGCAGCGCGCCCCGCAGGCACACCGTCAGCTCGATGTCGTCGCGCTCCTTGAGCAGGTAGCCGGTGGCGCCGGCGATCAGCGCGCCGACGATTTCCGTGTCCGTGCCCGGTGATGCAATCACGACGATGGGCAGATCCGGGGCACGCTCGCGCAGGCATCGGATCAGCTCGATGCCACCGCCATCGGGCAGGCTGGTGTCGACCAGCGCCATGTCGAACGGACCCTGCTCCACCATCGCGCAGGCCTGCGCGATGGTGCCCGCGAACGAGAGCGCGCCGGCCGCGTAGTCGAGCACGGTGAGGATCCCGCAAAGGCGCGTCAGCATCGGGCTCTCGTGCCCGACCAGCAGCAGTTGGCCACGCATGACGTTTCGGCGGCTATCGGAGAGCGTCGCGTTCGTTGGCATGGAGAAAGGCATGGGGGCTGGTGCGACCAGGGATGCGAGCTGCATGCCCGGTCGGGTGCAGTTCAGATGATCAGCGGCGCTGATTTCACCATCGGACCCGCGGTGGTGCAATACGGCAACTGTCGTATGCGATTGACATGGCTGACCCCTTTCTCGTTCTGGTTTGACCCTTGGTAGCGGCGCATGCCACGGCATTGACGTGGCATGCAGCTGGGCCTTGGGTAGAAGTAAAGCCCAATCAGGCGGTTTTTCCTATACCTGAAATCAGGCAGAGGCGGCTGCCGCGCGTGGGGGCAAGCCATCTCCCCCGAATGAGGCTGGGGGCCAGCCAGGCAGGTTTGCAATACCGCGCGGCGCAACCTCGGGCGGCAGCCCTGCTCATCAAAATACCAATTCTCAGGGATTGTGCCCGACCTCACCGTCACCTTAAATTCCGCTTGAATTTGCGCGCCGCAACTAGAAACACAGCAAGGGTCAACGATGGAACGGCGCGCAAAGACAAGGTGCCTTCGTCGTGCCGCAGCACGCCATGCGCGAGCCGGCTGGCGCGGAGCCACCAGCGGGGTCGAGCGCGTGCAGCCTGCTGCCTGCGCTCTGCGCCAGGTAGGAACGGGTAACAAAAAGTGGGTTTGCCAGCGAGGGTATCCGCCTTCCGCAGCCGCCATGCCGGCCCTGCGGCGCGATGCGCTTCGACCTTTTTCGGACCGGTTGCGCCGGCCCGGGGGACTGGTTTTGCCTTCAGCACGGGCTGCCGTGCGAAACCGATGATTTGACCGGACACATTCGAGTCCTTCCGGAGAGTTCCATGTCCAATAGTCTGCAGAAGTGGGTAGGGCGAAATCGCCCGCCTCGGGTCCAGATTTCATATGACGTAGAGGTCGGTGACGCGGTCGAGAAGCGCGAGCTGCCGATGGTGGTCGGCCTGCTGGCGGACCTGTCCGGGCAACCGGCGGTGCCGCCGCCCAAGCTCAAGGAACGGCGCTTCATCGAGATCGACCGCGACAACTTCGACGAGATCATGGGCAAGATCGCACCGCGCCTGGAGCTGTCCGTGCCCGACACCATGAAGGGCGACGCCAATCTCAAGGTCGAACTGCGCTTCGGCAAGTTCAGCGACTTCCACCCGGAAAGCCTGGTGGCACAGGTGCCGCGCCTGGCCAAGCTGCTGGAAGCACGCCAGCAACTGCGCGACCTGCTCGGCAAGCTCGATGGCAACGACGAACTCGACGTGCTGCTTGAGCGCATCGTCAACAACGCCGATGAGCTCAAGCTGCTGCGCAGCGAAGCCGACGCCGGCGCCGCGGCGGCACAGCCGGAAACCGGAGACGCCACGCCGGCATGACGCGGCGGCGGGGCGCGGGCATCGAGGCCCGCAGGACGCAACGAATTCACAAAGGGTGAACCAGATGGCAAAGAACTCCGCAGCGGACAACGCGAGCGCCGAATCAAAGGGGAGCACCACGGCCGCAGCCGAGCGTGAACTGGCGCTGCTCGACCGTATCGTGCAGGAAGGCAATATGGCGGTCGAGCCGTCGCAGAGCGGCTATGCCAGGAAGCTGATCGGCCAGCTGGCCTCGCAGATCCTTGACGAGGGCATGCGCACCAGCCCGGACAAGAGCCTGGTGGCAACCATCAACGAGCGCGTGGCCGAGATCGACCGCCTGCTGAGCGACCAGCTCAACGCCATCATGCACGACCCCGCGTTCCAGGCGCTGGAAGGCGCGTGGACGGGCCTGCACGACATGGTCTACGGCACCGAGACCGGCACCAGCCTGAAGCTGCGCCTGCTCAACGTGACCAAGGCCGAGCTGCTGAAGGATCTTGAAACCGCAGTCGACCACGACATGAGCGTGCTGTTCAAGAAGATCTACGAAGAAGAGTACGGCACCTTCGGCGGCCATCCCTATACGCTGCTGATCGGCGACTACAGCTTCGGCCGCCATCCGCAGGACGTGGCGCTGCTTGAGCGGATCTCGAAGGTGGCAGCTGCCGCCCATGCACCGTTCATCACCAGCGCGGCGCCGAGCCTGTTCGACCTGCGCGCTTTCACCGAGCTGGGCGTGACGCGCGACCTGGCCAAGATCTTCGAGAGCGCGGAGCTGGCGCAGTGGCGCGGCTTCCGCGAAACCGAGGATTCGCGCTATGTGTCGCTGGTGCTGCCGTCCTACGCGGCGCGCCTGCCTTACGGCGCCAGGACCAATCCGGTCGAGAGCTTCAATTTCGAAGAAGACGTCGACGGCACCGACCACAGCAAGTACCTGTGGGCCAACTCGGCCTACCAGCTGGGCCTGCGCATCACCGACGCGCATGCCAAGTACAGCTGGTCGACCGCCATCCGCGGCGTTGAAGGCGGCGGCAAGGTTGACGGCCTGGTTGCGCATACCTACAAGACGGATGAAGGCGACGTCGCGCTCAAGTGCCCGACCGAAGTCACCATCACCGATCGCCGCGAGAAGGAGCTCAACGACCTGGGCTTTATCGCCATCGTCAACGCCAAGGGCTCGAACAGCGCCACCTTCTTTGGCAGCCAGACGGCAAACAAGCCCAAGGTCTACAACAAGGACCAGGCCAACGCCAACGCGCAGTTGTCTGCCCGTCTGCCGTATGTGCTGGCGGCTTCGCGCTTTGCGCACTACCTGAAGGTGATCATGCGCGACAAGGTGGGCAGCTTCCAGACGCGCGGGGACGTGGAGCGCTACCTGAACAACTGGATCGCCGACTACGTGCTGCTCAATCCCTCCGCGACGCCGGAGGCCAAGTCGCGCTTTCCGCTGAGCGCCGCGCGCGTCGACGTGACCGAGGTGCCGGGCAAGCCCGGCGCCTACCGTGCCACGTGTTTCCTGAAGCCGCACTTCCAGATGGAAGAACTGACCGCATCGATCCGCCTGGTTGCAGACCTGCCGGCAGCGGCAGCGTAGACCGGCAGGCTCGCATCCGGCATCCCCGGACATAACGGAACTGAGAGAGCACAGACACCATGGACACCATCATTCTCGACATCCCCGAGATCAAGGGCAGCAACAAGCAGCAGACTGGCCGTGCCGCCGAGCGCATCCAGATCTATTCGTTCTCGCACGGCGTGGCGATGGCCGTGACCAATGACCCGGCCAACTCGAAGCGCACCTCGGGCAAGGCGCAGTTCCAGAGCATGACGATGTCAAAGAAGACCGACCAGGCCACGCCCGGTCTGTACGCCGCGTGCGCCGCCGGCAAGTCGCTCGGCGATGTGAAACTCGAGATCGGACGAACCGAAGACGGTGCGTTCCGCTCGGAGATGACCTACACGCTGAGCGACGCGATCGTCGAGTCCATCCAGACCGCTGGCGGCATGGGCGATTCCTCCGACACGTTCACGCTCGACTTCACCCGCATCACCGCGTTCTTCACGCAACAGAAGGGCGACGCGCAGAAGGAAGGCACGGCAGCGTTCGGCTGGGACCTGGTGGAGAACATGGCCTGCGCAGTGTCCGCGCCGCCGGAGCCGCAGAAGAAGGCGGCGTAAGCGGGGCTGCACATGTCCGTCATCGTCACCGGGTCGCCGATGCCGCTGTTCGAGCGGCTGTCGGCGGGTGCGAACGCCCCCTCGGCGCAGTTGCTCCAGGGCGAGCCGCTGCGCCAGTCGGTGGCGCGCGAGCTTGCCCGGCTGCTCAATACGCGCTCGCGGCTGACGGCGGCGCAGTTCCTGGAGTCGGACGGGACCGTGCTCGACTACGGTGTGCCGGACTTCTCCTTCCGCTCGTTCCAGTCGGTGCCGGACTGCGACGCGATTGCGGCGCTGGTTGCGCATGCGATCGCGATGTTCGAGCCGCGCCTGCGCCAGGCGCGCGTACGCTTTGCCGAGCGCGACACCCCGCGCCCGGTCCTGGTGATCGACGGCGAGTTGCCGCTGGGCGCCGCGCCGGTGCGCGTGGCGTTCGAGCTCGCCGCGGCAGGCCAGCCCGCTGACCCGCGCTGGGGCGATCATGGCTGAGGGCATCGCAGACGGTGCCGGCGACGGCGGCATCCTGCCGTACTACAAGCGCGAGCTTGCCTACCTGCGCACGGAAGGCGCCGCGTTTGCCGAGCGCTATCCCAACGTGGCCGCGCGCATTGCGCTGCATGGCACCGAATCGCTCGACCCGCATACCGAGCGCCTGATCGAAGCCACCGCCTTCCTGGCGGCGCGTGTGCATCGCGACCTGGACCAGGTGTTCCCGCAAGTTGCCGCAGCGCTGCTGGAGAACGTGTGCCCGTCGCTGGTGCAGCCGGTGCCGTCGATGACGGTGGTGCAGTTCGATCTCGACGCGGCCCAGGGCAAGGTGACCACCGGCTACGCCGTGCCGCGCCACACCGGCCTGCATGCACGCACCGAGGGCGGCGAGATGTGCCGCTTCCGCACGGCATGGGACACGACGCTGTGGCCGCTGGCGGTCACGCACGCGCGCATGACCGACGACAACGGCCTGCGGCTGACGCTTGAATGCGCCGACGGCGTCGATTTCTCCGAGCTCGGACTGGGAACGCTGCGCATCCATCTGCACGGCGACTGGATGGTGACCGTGCCGTTGTATGAACTGCTGGTCACCAGCGTGGCCGGCGTCAGCGTCGAACCGCCAGATGGCCCGCCGGCGTGGCTGCCCGCCAGCGCGTGGCGCGAGGCCGGCTACGGCCCCGGCGAGAACGTGCTGCCGCAGCCGCCGCATGCGCAGCCGGCCTACGGGCTGATGCAGGAGTACTTCGCCTTCGCGCGCAAGTTTCACTTCTTCGACCTGGACCTGCCCGCCGGCCGGCTTGGCAAGGGCCGCAGCTGCGACGTGGTGCTGCGCCTGCAGCGCAGCGCGCCCGGGCTGGACCGGCTGCATGCCGGCATGTTCCGGCTTGGCTGCGTGCCGGCGATCAACCTGTTCTCGCAGACCAGCGAGCCCATCATGCTCGACCACCGGCACTATGAGTACCGGCTGGTGGCGGACCAGCGCCGCGAGGCGATGACCGAGATCCATTCGATCCGGTCGGTGGTGCTGTCGGATCCGGCCAGCGACCGCTCGCTGGCGGTGCCGCCGTTTGCGGCGGCCACCGACGACCCGGCCGAAGGCGAGCTGTTCTGGCACGCGCGCCGCGAGCCGACCTTGCGGGCCAACCTGTCCGGCACCGACATGTATCTCAGCTTTGTCGATGCGGGCAACGTGCAACGCCTGCCGGCGGCACCCGTGGTCTATGCCAACGTGCTGTGCACCAATCGCCGGCTCGCGGAGCAGGTGCCGGTGGGGGCGCGCATGGTGCTGGAAGATGTGTCGCAGTACGCGCAGGTGCGCTGCCTCTATGAGCCGACCGTGCAGTGCGATCCGCCCATGGGCAGCGAGACCTTGTGGCCGCTGATCTCGCTGCTGACGCTGCACCACGGCACCCTGGCCGGCGGTGGCACCGGGCGCCATGAGGTGCAGCAGATGCTGCGCCTGTTCGCGGGCGACGGCCACCGCCAGCAGGACCAGGTGCGGGGCATCCGCAGCGTGCGCGCGCGCGGCGCGGCCGCGCACGTGGGCACCGAGGCCTGGCGCGGCTACTGCCGTGGCACCGAGGTCTCGATCGAGTTCGATCCCGATGCCTTTGTCGGCGGCTCGCCGCTGCTGCTGGGAGCGGTGCTGGCGCGCTTCCTTGCGCTGTATGCCTCAGTCAATTCCTTCGTGCGGCTGGTCGTGCGCCGCGGAGACGAGATATGGAAGCAATGGCCCGCAATGACGGGCAGCCAGCAGCTGCTTTGATCGACTGCCTGGCGTCCAACCCGGCCGGTTTCGACCTGTTCCAGGCCATCAGCCTGATTGAACGCGCGGTGCCGGGGGCACAGCCGGTCGGCCGCGGCAACGGCGCCGGGGAGGCGGTGCGCCTGCGCGGACTGGTCTCGCTGGCCTTCCAGCCGCGCGATATCGGCGCGGTGCACGCGTCCACCGAAGGTGCTGGCCGGGGCGGGCGCCCGTTCACGCTGACGACCCCCGTGATGTCGCTGGCGGGGGCAGGCGGGCCGCTGCCGCTGGCCTACACCGAGATGCTGCTTGAGCGCCGCGCCGCGCGCGACCCCGCGATGGGCGACCTGCTCGACAGCTTCAATCACCGCTTCCTGTCCTTCCTGTATCGCGGCCGGCGCAAGCACTCGCCCGCACTGGGCGGCCAGCGCCCGAGCGGCGGCACGCTGGCGGCGTGCCTGGATGCGCTCAGCAACCTCGGCTTGCAGCGTGGGCCCTCAACCGCCAATGCACCCGCCGGCGCGGCGCCGTGGCTGCGCCATGCCGGGCTGCTGGGTGCGGCGCCGCGTTCGATGGCGGGGTTGCTGGCCATGCTGGGGGACCGTCTCGGCTTGCGCGTGAGCGGGACGCAGTGTCTCGGCGGCTGGCTGCCGGTTGAAGCCAGCGATGCCGTGCGGCTCGGCGGACGCGGTGCAGCCGGGGGGATCACGCTCGGCGGCGGCGCGGTGCTGGGGCGGCGCACGTGGGACCAGGCCGCCGGCATCAGGCTTGATGTGCAGGTGCCCGGGGCCGAGCGCCTGCGCGCCCTGCTGCCTGGCGGGCGCGACCACGCGCTGGTCGCGGCGCTGGTACGCGCCTATGTGCCGCAACCGCTCGACGTGCGGCTCGCGCTCCATCTCGGCACGCGCCAGCCCGCGGGGCTGGGGCTGGGTGCGCGCCTGGGCTGGACCGCCTGGCTGGCCGGCGGCGCCCAGGCACGGCCCGCGCCGGTGCAACTGGCGTTGCGAGCGCACGCATCCTGACCGGCACAAACATGGACATCGATATCCGCACGCTGCTCAGCCGCCTCAATCCCGAGTGCCGGCACGCGATGGAGCAGGCCGCCCAGCTTTGCGTCCGGCAAACGCACTACAGCGTCGACGTCGAGCACCTGCTGCTGCAATTGCTGGAAGGCGGCGCCACGGACCTGCAGGCGATCCTCGCGCATTTCGACCTCGCGCCCGCGCAGGTGGTGTCGCAGTTGCAGAAGGCGATCGACGGCTTCAAGCGCGGCAACGGCCGCACGCCGGCGCTGTCGCCCAACTTCTCGCCGCTGTTCCAGGAAGCCTGGCTGCTCAGTTCGATGCTGCTCGGCGAACAGCAAGTGCGCGCCGGCACGCTGCTGCTGGCACTGCTGGAGGTGGAAAGCCTGCGCGGCATGCTGCTGGAATCGGCGCCGGCGCTGCTGCGGATTCCGCGTGCGGCGCTGCGCGAGGCCCTGCCAGCGCTGCTGGGGGCATCCGCCATTGGCGGCGGGTCCGGAACCGATGCAATCCCGGCAGCGGCGGCCACGGCAGCGTTCGGCATGCCGCAGCGCGGACCCGGCAGCGGGCAGGCATCGGCGCTGGAGCAGTTCACTGTCGACCTGACTGCGCTGGCGCGAGCCGGCGCGATCGATCCGGTGCGCGGGCGCGACAGTGAAATCCGGCAACTGGTCGATGTGCTGCTGCGCCGCCGCCAGAACAACCCGATCCTGACCGGCGAGGCCGGCGTGGGCAAGACCGCAGTGGTCGAAGGCTTTGCCCAGCGCATCGTCTCCGGCGACGTGCCGCCGGCGCTGCGCCAGGTGTCGGTGCGCTCGCTGGACCTGGCGTTGCTGCAGGCCGGCGCCGGCGTCAAGGGCGAGTTCGAGAACCGGCTCAAGTCCGTGATCGCCGAGGTGGCGGCCTCGCCGGTGCCGGTGATCCTGTTTATCGACGAAGCGCACCAGTTGATCGGCGCCGGCGGCAGCGAAGGGCAGGGCGATGCCGCCAACCTGCTCAAGCCTGCGCTGGCGCGCGGCGAGTTGCGCACCATTGCCGCGACCACCTGGGCCGAGTACAAGAAGTACATCGAGCGTGACCCAGCGCTCGCGCGCCGTTTCCAGATCGTCAAGGTGGACGAGCCGGCCGAGGCCGCGGCCGTGGACATGCTGCGCGGCATGGTGCGCAAGCTTGAAGCGCACCACGGCGTGGAGATCCTCGACGACGCCGTGCGCGACGCGGTCAGGCTGTCGCACCGCTATGTCTCGGGCCGGCAGTTGCCCGACAAGGCCATCAGCGTGCTCGACACCGCCTGCGCCCGCGTGGCGGCCGCGCAGAGCGGCGTGCCCGAGGCGATCGAAGCGCTTGGGCGCTCGATCGAAAGCGCCGAGAACCAACTGCGCATCCTGCGCCATGAGGCCGCCACCGGCAGCGGGCGCGCCGACGAAATCGCTGCCGTCACGCGCCAGCGCGACGAAGCCCGGGCGCAGCACGCGCGGCTCAGCGACAAGCTCGCCACCGAGAAGCTGGCCGTCGAGGAAATCCTGGCCTGGCGCCGCAGGATCGCGGCGTTCCTTGAGCAGGAGAGCCAGGCCGAGGCCGGAGCCGACGGTGCGGCGAGGCATGAGGACGACGACAACGCCGACAGCGCGGAGTCGCTTGGCGCCAGTCTCGCGCGCCTGGAAAAAGGCCTGGAGGCGGTGCAGAACGATGAGCCGATGGTGCCGGTATGCGTGGACTCGGCCGCGGTGGCCGAGGTCATTTCAGGCTGGACCGGTGTCCCGGTCGGCCGCATGCTGGCCGACGAACTGCACACGGTGCTGTACCTGCAGGACAAGCTCGGCGAGCGCGTGGTGGGCCAGGACGAGGCCCTCGACGCGATCGCGCGCCGCATCCGCACGTTCCGCGCCGATCTCGATGACCCGGGCAAGCCGGTCGGCGTGTTCCTGCTGGTCGGACCGAGCGGCGTCGGCAAGACCGAGACCGCGCATGCGCTGGCCGACCTGCTCTACGGCGGCGAGCGCAACATGATCACGGTCAACATGTCGGAGTTCCAGGAGGCCCACAGCGTGTCGGGCCTGAAGGGCGCGCCGCCGGGCTACGTCGGTTACGGCCGGGGTGGCGTGCTGACCGAGGCGGTGCGCCGCCGCCCGTACAGTGTGGTGCTGCTCGACGAGATGGAGAAGGCGCATCCCGACGTGCTGGAGCTGTTCTTCCAGG
Source organism: Cupriavidus sp. FW305-46 (assembly GCF_058787075.1). Taxonomy (NCBI): domain Bacteria; kingdom Pseudomonadati; phylum Pseudomonadota; class Betaproteobacteria; order Burkholderiales; family Burkholderiaceae; genus Cupriavidus; species Cupriavidus sp. FW305-46. The sequence goes on along the minus strand of NZ_JBYSZI010000001.1, from coordinate 74,785 downwards.
TCTTCGACAAGGGCGTGATGGAAGACGGCGAAGGCGTGCCGATCGATTTCCGCAACACGGTGATCCTGCTGACCTCGAACGCGGCGCAGGACGTGATCACCGAGGCCTCGCGCGGCGGCCGGCGCCCGCCGCCGCAGGAACTGGTCGAGAAGCTGCGCCCCGCGCTGCTCAGGCAGTTCAGCGCGGCGTTCCTGGCGCGCCTGGTGCTGGTGCCGTACTACCACCTGGGCGATGCGCAGATCCGCAATATCGTCGACCTCAAGCTCACCCGGCTGGCGCAACGCTTCGCGCGCAACCACAACGCGCGCCTGAGCTGGGACGAGGCACTGGCGCAGGCGATCACGCAGCGCTGCACCGAGGTCGACAGCGGCGCGCGCAATGTCGACCATATCCTGACCCAGTCGGTGCTGCCGGAACTGGCGCGGCGCGTGCTGGAGCAGCTGTCGATCTCGGAGCCGTTCGGCGGCGTGCATCTCTCGCTCGACACCGGCGGCGGCGTGGCGTTCCGCTTCCTGCCGCAAGAGGGGCGCTGACGCATGATCCCGACACAGGCCACCCAGGCCGGCAGCTTCGCGACACTGGCCACGCCGTTTGGCGGCGACGTGCTGCTGCTCGATGGCTTTGCCGGGCGCGAGGCAATATCCGAGCTGTTCCGCTTCAGCCTGCGCATGCGCTCGGCGGACAAGGCGCTCGACCCGGGCCGCATCGTGGGCCAGCGCCTTACCGTCACGCTGCAGCACCCGGGCGGCGCGCCCCGCTACCTGAACGGCATCGTCACGCGCTTTGCCCACGCCGGCGCCGACCACAACCATGGCTTCTACACCGCGGAACTGGCGCCGCGGCTGTGGCTGCTGACCCTCGGGCGCGACCGCGCCATCTACCAGAACCTGTCCGCGCCGCAGATCATCCGCCGCGTGCTGCAGTCCTTCGACGTGGCGTTCGAGGCCCGCATCACCGAAACGCGCTACCCGGTGCGCGAGTACTGCGTGCAGTACGACGAAAGCCCGTTCGACTTCATCTCGCGGCTGATGGAGGAGGAAGGCATCTTCTACTTCTTCACCTTCGCGGACGGCGCGCACACCATGGTGCTGGCCGACAGCCCGTCGGCCCACCCGCCCGGCGCGCACTGCGCCGACCTGGCGATGCATGACATGGAGCGCCCGCAGGCCGGCGCGGCACGGATGCTCGCCTTCGGCATGGCGCGCCAGCTTGGCGCCGCGACGCAGGTGCTGGCCGACTACGATTACCTGCAGGCCCGGACTTCGGAGGGCACCGCCCAGGCCGGCGCGGCGCCGGTGGCGCAGCAGTACGTGTTTCCCGGCCGGCACAAGGATGCCGCCGACGCCAGCCGCAAGGCCGCGATCCGGGTCGGCGCGCAGCAGGCCCAGGCGCAGACGGGCATGGGCGAGAGCGCGTGCCACCACCTGGCCGCGGGCATCCGCTTCACGCTGCACGGCCACGTCGATCCCGCGCTCGATATCGCCTACGTGGTGCGCGCGGTGGAGCATGCCTGGAGCGGTGATGCCTATGGCAATACCGTGTCGGTGTTGCCGCTGTCGGTGCCATTCCGCGCGCCGCTCAGCACGCCGCGGCCGCTGGTCGCCGGCACGCACACCGCGACCGTGGCCGGGTCCCAGGGCGAAGAGATCTGGACCGATGCGCATGGCCGCATCAAGCTGAAGTTCCACTGGGACCGTGCGCCCGGCGCTAACCAGGACAGCTCATGCTGGGTCCGCGTGGCGCAGGCCTGGGCCGGCGCCGGCTGGGGCCACCTGTTCCTGCCGCGCGTAGGGCAGGAGGTGGTGGTCGGCTATGTCGATGGCGACCCGGACCGGCCGCTGGTGACCGGCAGCGTCTACAACGGCCAGTCCGGCGTACCGGTGCCGCTGCCGGCCATGCAGACGCAGAGCGTGATCCGTTCGCGCGCATCGAAGGGCGGGTCGGCCGGCAATGAGCTGCGCATGGAAGACAAGGCTGGTGCCGAGGAGCTGTTCCTGCGCGCCCAGCGCGCCATGACGGTTTCGGTGGCAGACACCTTGTCCACCACGGTGGAGGCGGGCGGCGAATCGCACCTGGTCAAGGCCGGCGACCTTGCGCTGGAAGTGCGGTCCGGCAATGAAACGCACAAGGTGAGCGGCACGCGCCAGGTCAAGGCGGATGGCGACGAGACCCACACCAGCGGCGCGGCGTTCGCGCACGACGTTGGCGGCAACTACAAGCTCACGGTGGCCGGCAACCTGGTGATCGAGGTCGGCGGATCGATCGCGTTCAAGGCGGGAACCTCGCTGCAGTGCGAGGCCGGCACCACGCTGAGCAGCAAGGCCGGCACCACCCTGAGCAACGAAGCCATGATGGTCCGGCAGAAGGCGTCGGCCGCGCAGACGGTGGAAAGCGGCGGCATGCTCGAGCTCAAGGGCGCCCTGGTGAAACTGAACTGACCCGCGGAACAGAGCCATGACTTTAACTGCCCCGACGCCGCCCGATCCAGGACCCGCCATGGCCGAAGCTTATGACGGCGATGGCCGCCTGGTGTCGCGCGTGCCGCTGGCCGGCGGGCGCCCGCACGGCAGGTTCGAGTGCTTCCATCCGGATGGCTCGCTGCGCCTGGATGCGGAATACGAGCATGGCGAACTGGCGGGGCTGCTGCGTGCCTATGCCGCCGATGGCAGCCTCGAATACGAAGCGCATTATGCCGGCGGCCGCCTGCACGGCATCAGCGCCACCTACCGCAACGGCCGGCTGGAGACGCGCCAGCTGTACGCCGACGGGCAGCTCGCGGGAGAGAGCGTGTGCTACGCGCCGTCCGGCGAGGTGACCGCGCGCTGCGTCTACCGGCAGGGCCGGCTCGAGGACGAGGCCGTCTATGCGCATGAGGGCGCGGTGGTGCGCCGCAGCCGCTACCGCGCCGGCAGGCTCGAGGGCGAGACCCGTGAGTACGGCGCTGGCGGCACGCTGGCGCAGTCGCTGCCGTACCGCAACGACCTGCTGCACGGCATGGCGCGCAGGTTCGACCCGGAAGGCGAGGTCATCGCAGTGCGCAGCTATGCCGACGGCAAGCCCCGGGGCGACTGGCAGGCGATCGCACCCGCCGATGGCGACGATGGCGCGGCAATGCCCGCCGGCTTTGCACAGCGTCTCGAACGCTGGCTGAGGGGTTAGGCATGGCCTTGCAGGTCACCATGGGCGCGACCATGCAGTGTAGCTTCGGGCTGGCGCCGTCCAGCCTGGTCGTGCTGCCGCTGGGCCGCGTGCTGGCCGGCAGCGGTGCGGCCAGCGTGATGGACCACCTGCCGATGGTGAATATCCCGCCCTTCGGCATGTGCAACTGCCTCGGCAACCCGCAGGTGGCCGCGGCCACCGCCGCGGCGCAGGGCGTGCTGACACCGATGCCGTGCGTGCCGGCGACGTCGGCGCCGTGGCTGCCGGGCGCGCCGACCGTGCAGATCGGCGGCGCGCCGGCGCTGCAGGACAGCTCGAAACTGATGTGCGCATGGGGCGGCGTGATCCAGATCGTCGCGCCGGCGCAAGCCACCGTGATGACCCCCTGATGACCGCCGAGGCAAGCATGACCTACGTATTCTCGATGAGCTCGCGCATGGTGACCATCGCCGTGACCTGCGCGGTGCTGCTGTGTGCGCTGCTGTTCCTGATGGGCGTGGAGATCGGCGCCCGCCTGGGGCGGCCTGGCGTACCCCAGCGTGCGGACACCGCACCCATGGCCGTGGCGCCCGCGGCCCCGGCCACTGCCACGCAGCCCGCCGCCACCCAGGCGCCCGCCATTGCCGCTGGCCTTGGCGCGGCTCCGGGCGCGCCCTCGACTCCCTGAAACATGAACCGATTGACGCCATGTCGCTGACTCCCGTCCCTGATTCCCGCCGCGCGGCAACACGCGCGTGGCGCTGGCTGGCGCGCGCCCTCGCGGGCGCCGCGCTTGCCCTGCCGGCCGCTGGCCATGCGCAGGCCACCTACACGCCGGCACCGGCCCACCCGGCGGCATCGTTTGCCGTGCAGGGCGGGATGCCGGAAGGCGCCGCCCCTGGGCCCGTCTCCACGCCGAACGGACTGGTGCTGATGCCTGACGGACGCCTGATGGCGCCGGAGTTCGCCCGCATCGCCAGCCGCGGGGAACTGGTGGTCGCGGTGCTGAAGGTGGACCAGCCCCCGTTCTTCCAGGAGCGCAACGGCGAGCTGAGCGGGCTCGATATCGACCTCGCGCGCGAGCTTGCGCGCAAGCTCAACGTGCGGGTGCGCTTCAACCGCGACGCCACCACCTTCGACGGGGTGGTCAAGCTGCTGGCGCAGGGGCAGGCCGACGTGGCCATCAGCAAGCTGTCGCGCACGCTGCCGCGCATGCAGATCATCAGCTTCAGCACACCCTACCTGCGGCTGAACCGCGCGCTGCTGCTCAATCGCGTCAAGTTCGCTCAGATGGCACGCGGCCGGCCGGTGCCGGAGGTGATCCGCGCCTATGACAGCTCGATTGGCGTGGTCGGCAATTCGTCGTACTCGGAGTATGTAGTGAACAATTTCCCCAAGGCCTACGTCACGGCTTATCCAACCTGGGATGAAGCCCTGAAGGCGCTGAACGACGGCCGCGTCGCCGCGGTGTACCGCGACGAGTTCGAGGTCAAGCGCGTGCTCAAGGCGGATCCGACCGCGGCGCTGCGCCTGCGCGTGGTGACGCTGCAGGATCTTGAGGACACGCTGGGCATCGCCGTCAATGTGTCGGCGCCGGCGCTGCTGGGCTTTGTCAACCAGTTCCTCGCCGAGCGGCCCAAGCGGCTCGAGGTGGCGGACGTGCTGCAGGCGGCCACGCGATGAGCGCGCCCGCCATGAAGCCGGGCGCAGCCCAGGCACAGCGCGCCGCGTCCATGAAGCTGGATGCCGGCAAGCTCTACGCCATTGCCCTCAATCCGTGGGTGGTGATCGGCAGCCTGGCGCTGGGCGGCGCCACCGGGCTGCTCTGGCCCGCGCTGGCCCGGCACCTGGGCGTGGTGGGCGATGTCTACGTGGACCTGCTCAAGATGACCACGCTGCCGTTCATGGTGTCGGCGGTGATCTTCAGCCTGCAGCGGCTTTTCCGCGACGGCGGGGCCTCGCGGCTGATGATCCGCGTGGTGACGGTGTTCGTCGGCGCGTCGCTGCTGGTGGCGCTGGTGTCGGCACTGGTGCTGATCGTGATGCGCCCGGGCAGCAACCTGTCGAGCGCCACCATGGAGACCTTCGGCGCGATGGTGGGCAGCGATGCCAGGTCCAGCGATACGGTGATGAACCTCTACGGCGAGGATATCCAGGAGAAGTCGCTGAGCCTGTCCGAAGTCCTGACCAGCCTGATCCCGACCAACATCTTTGCCGCGCTCGCCAATGGCGACGCCCTCAAGGCCCTGGTGTTCGCGCTGATGTTCGGCCTGGCCGTGGGGCGCGTGCCCGAGCGCATTTCGATCGGGCTGAGCCTGTCGCTGGAGACGGTCTACCACGCCTGCCAGAAGCTGATGCACTGGCTCAGCTATCCGCTGCCCGTGATCCTGTTCTGCATGAGCGCGGCGCAGCTGGGCAAGTCCGGCCTGGAACCGCTGCAGGCAATGATGCAGTTCGTGCTGGCGTTCTCCATTGCGTCGGTGCTGCTGCTGGCGCTGGCGGTCGGGATCATCTGGAAGCGCTCCAACCAGAGCCTGGGCGCGACGCTGGACGCGCTGCGCTCGCCGTTTGCGCTGGCGCTGGCCACACGCAACAGCGCAGCCTGCATGCCCAGCATGATCGAGTGCCTGGTCGACCGGCTCGGCTTTGCCCGGGTGCGCGTGGAACTGCTGGTGCCGCTGGCGATCTCGCTGCTGCGCGTGGGGCCGATGGTCTATTACGTCTGCGCCACGCTGTTCATCGCGCAGCTCTACGGCCACCCGCTGGGCCTGGTCGATATCGCCACGGTGCTGCTGGCCTCGGTGCTGGCGGGCTTTGCCTCGGCCGGCATGACGGGCCTGGTGATCGTTTCGCTGGTCGGCATGACCTGTGCCTATCTTGGCCTGCCGTTCGAGGCCGCATTCATTCTTTTCCTTGCCGTCGACCCGGTCTGCGACATGCTGCGCACGCTGATCCTGGTGGTCGGCAATACCGCGGCGGTGTCGGTGATCTGCCCGCGGCCGCTGAAGCTTTAGGGTCGGTTCATATGAACAACGGAAGTACTGGCATGACCATGATCGGGGTGCTGGGCGGCATGGGGCCGCTGGCGACGGTGGATTTCCTTGATCGCGTGGTGCGGCTCACCGATGCCGCGCGTGACCAGGACCACCTGCCGATGGTGGTGGCGCACCTGCCGCAGACCCCGGACCGCTCGCGCTCGATCCTGGCTGGCGATGCCTTGCCGCTGCCCTACCTGCTGCGCGGCATCGAGCTGCTCAACCGCAACCAGGTGGGGCTGGTGGTGATCCCGTGCAATACCTCGCACCACTGGTATGCGCAACTGAGCGCGCACAGCGCGGCGCCGATCCTGCATATCGCGCGGACCTGCGTGGCGGCCCTGCCTGCCGATACCGGCAGCGTGGCCATCCTGGCCACGCGCGGTGCGCTGGCCTCGGGCATCTACCAGGAAGCGCTCGGCGCGCGCGGGATCGGGGCGGTGGTGCCGCCGGAGCCGGTGCAGCTGCAGGTCGATGCCTGCATCCGGGCGGTCAAGGCCGGCGCCCTGGACCAGGCCGGCGAGGCGCTCGGCAGCGCGCTGGCGCGGCTCGCGGCGCTCGGCGTCGGCGCCGCGATCATGGGCTGCACGGAAATCCCGGTGGCGGCGCACGGCCTGGCCGCGCCGCCGCTCATGCTGGTCGACAGCACCAACGAGCTGGCACGGGCGACAGTGGCGTTCGCGCTGGCGCGCGGCTGGAACAAGGCCGCATGAAAGCCCTGAACTGGCTCTCGCACAGCGTGCCCGGGCTGCTCTTGTGCCTGGTGGCGGGCGCGCTCGCCGGCACCGTGGCCGGGCCGCTGGGCCGCTTCGCCTGGCTGGTCGGACAGCTCTACCTGTCGGTGGTGAACATGGCCGCGGTGCCGCTGCTGGTGGTGGCCACCTTCTTCGGCCTGCGCCAGGTGCTGGCGCTGCCGCGCGCCGGGGCGCGTTTCGGCGCCATCTTCGGCACGGCTGCCGGGGTGGTGGGGGTGTGCGCGCTGGCCGGCGCGCTGGCGGGGGTGCTGACCGCGCCGGGCGCGGAACTCTCTGCCCGGGCCAGCGAAAAGCTTGGCGCGCTGATCCTCAGCGGCGTGGCCGATGGCGGCGAGGTGCGCGTGGACCTGCATGGCAAGGCCGGGGCCGAGGCGGATACGGACAAGCCGCCGCACGCGCTCGGGGACATCATTCCCGACAACTTCTACCGCGCACTGGCGCATGGCCAGACGCTGGGCGTGCTCACCGGGACGCTGCTGTTCGGGCTTGCCTTCGCGGCGCTGTCGCGCGAGCAGACCGGCATGCTGAGCAATGTGTTCGAAGGGATCTACCGCACCTTCGAGCAGATCATCGCCCATGCCAACTTGCTGATCCCGGTGCTGGCATTCGGGCTTGCGGCCCATCTGTCGATGCATGCCGACCGCGCCACCATGGGCGCGATGGCCGGGGTGCTGGTCACGTTCCTGATGCTCTGCCTGCTGCTCAGCGGCGTGGCCGCGGCCGCGATTGCCGCCTGCGCGCGGCTGCCGTTCTCGCAGGTGGTGACCGAGCTGAATGGCTCCATGCTGGTCGGCCTGGCCTCAGGCAGTGCCACCGCGCCGATCCCGCACACGATCGAGGCCATGAGCGCGCGGCTGGGTTTTCCGCGCGGGCTGGTGGAGCTGGTGGTGCCCCTGGGCGCGGTGTTCGTGCGCGGGGGCTCGGCGCTGTACTTCGCGCTGGTCACGGTGTTCGTCGCCAACCTGTACGGGCGCCCCGTGGGCGCCGGCGACGTGGCATGGATCGCGATGGCCGCCACCATCGCGGCCTGGCTCTCGGCCGGGCAGGGCGGCCTGGGAACGATCGCCTATGCGGGCGTTGCGCTCTCGGTGCTGCAGTTGCCGGCGGAGGCAGCCGCGGTGTTGCTGCTGGCGATCGACCCGATCTGCGACGGCCCGCGCAATGCCTTGAGCCTGGTCTGCACCTGCGCGGTGATTGCGCTGGTGTCGGTGGGCCTGCCGATGGAGCGCGTCGCGGCGCAGCGGACGGAGGGCGTGGATGGGCGCGCCGGCGTGCCGGGCCCACGGCTGCCCGCCGCACAGGCCGCGGCGGTGCGGCTGGTGCTGACGCGCGCGCAACTGGCGCTGGCCAGCGCCAGCGCGCTGCTGGCGGCGCTGCTGATCGTGCTGATGGGCATCGGGGTGGGTGCGAAATGATGCCGCATCCGCAACCACGAAGGAGTCTGATGATGACGACGCCCGTGCATCTCTTGTCCCTGCGCCGCGCCGGCACGCTGCTGGCGGCGGCTGCGCTCGCTGGCCTGCTCGGGGGCTGCGCGGCCTCTTCATGGCTGGGCTTCAAGGGGGACAAGGTCAAATGGAAGCAAGTCACGCTGACGGCGGCGGCGGATGCCAACGGCAACAGCCCGGTGGCCGTCGACGTGGTGCTGGTCAGCGACGAGGCCCTGCAGGCCCGGCTGGCAGAACTGCCCGCGGCCAAGTGGTTTGCCGGGCGCAGCGACCTGGGCAGCACCTATCCGAGCGGGCTGCGTTATCGCAGCTGGGAACTGGTGCCCGGCCAGCGGCTGGACGTGCCGGCCGAAGACCTGGAGGGGCCGCGCGTCGCCGCGGCCTATGTGTTCGCCAACTACCAGGCGCCGGGCGCGCATCGCGCCCGCGTCGAGCAATTCAACGGCACGCTTGCCGTGCAGCTCGACAGCGCCGCCTTTACCGTGCTTGTGACCAAATGAACCTGTTTTTTCCTGCCACGGCCGCGTACGGCCCGGGAGCCCCCCATGTCTGAGCGCGCGCTGCCGGTCGATCGGGTTGAATGGCATGAGGGCATGCTGCTGGCGCCCCAGCATCTCCAGCTGCTGGCCGGGCGGCTCGATTCGCTGGTGGCGTGGCAGACGCTGGCGGCCGCACCGTTTGGCTGGGGCGTGCGCCGGCTGGAGTTCGACGCCGGGCTGCTGCCGGCGGGCGTGGTGCGCGTGCTGCAGCTCGAAGCCATCATGCCGGACGGCACGGCCGTATCCTACGCGCGCGACGATGCCCGCCAGCCGCCGCTGGAGCTGGCGCTCGAACCGTTTGCCGACGCGCTTGCCGGCGGCATGCTGGCGCTTTACCTGACCCTGCCGGTGGCGGCCGCAAACCGCAAGGACGGGCAGGTGCGGCGGTTCCGCTCGGTGGCGGGCGCCCCGGTGGAGGACGAAGTGTCCGAGGCGCCGCCCGCCGACATCCCGCGCCTGCTGCCAGGCCTGGCACTCGATGCCGGCGCCAGGCCGTCGCCGCTCCATGTGTCGCTGTGCCTGGGCGCGGTCTACAAGGACAACGAGATCGTGCGGCTCGGCGACCGCCTGCCGCCGTTGCTGGAGGTGGCACGCGGCAGCGCGCTGTGGACGGCGGTGGCGTCGCTGGTGGCCCAGCTGCGCGGCAAGGCCGCGTTCGTGGCCAAGCAGACCGCGATCCCGTCATCCCGGGCGGACGACCGCCTGACCCAGCTGGAACTGAAGGACCGCTTGCGCAGCCTGGTCAGCGCGCTGCCGCTGCTGGAGGCGGTGTTGCGCACGCCGCATCTGCACCCGCTCGCACTCTACCTGGCGCTGGCCTCGGTGCTGGGCTCGCTCAGCCTGCTCAAGCCGGGCGGCCTGCCGCCGGTGCCGGATGACTATGACCACGCCGACCCCATGGCCGTGTTCACGCCGCTGCTGCGCGCGCTGCGCGAGACCCTGGCCGAGGTCAGCGAAGAGTACCGCGAGCACAAGTTCGAGTTCCGCCACGGCGCGTTCGACATCGTGCTGCAGCCGGACTGGATCGGCGAGCGCCTGGTGGTGGGCCTGCGCGGGCAATCAGAGCGCGACCTGCTGGCGTGGATGTCGGGCGCTGTGGTGGGCTCGCAGTCGGTCTACCCGTCGCTGCGCACGCGGCGCGTACTGGGCGCGGTGCGCCGTGTGGTCGAGCATGCCGAGGACCTTGGGGTGCGTTCCGGCTCGGGTTACCTGTTGTTCGAGATCGAAGCCGATCCCGCGCTGGTCCATGCCAGCGAGGCGATGGTGATTGGCAATCCCAATGAAGGCGCCAGCGTGCAGCGGCCGCAGGAAATGCTGCTGTTCGTCAAGGGCTGACGGCAGACTATCAAGGCAAACAGACTATGGCGCGCTACCGACCGGAAACCGAGGAAGACGATCTTGCCACCGGGCAGTTCCGGGCGTTCCTGGATGAACTCGTCAAGCTGCAGGAGCGGTTCTCCGAACAACCCGACCTCAGCGGCGAAGCTGCCGCGCAAGGCATGAACCGCCAGCTGCTGAACCTGCTGGAAGTGCAGACCCTGCAATCGCGGCGCGACAGCTCGCGCTTCGAGATGGAGGACGTGGCCGATGCCCGCTACCTGAAGGCGGTGCTCGCCGATGAAATCTTGTTGAACGCCGATTGGGCCGGCCGCGCCGCGTGGCACGGGCATCTGCTCGAATCGACGCTGTTTCGCACCAACGTGGCCGGCGACCAGGTGTTTCGCCGTATCGAGCAGCTGCTGCTGGACCGCGAGCCGTCGCGCCGCAACCTGGCACGGCTGTACCTGTTCACGCTCGGGCTTGGTTTCCAGGGGCGCTTTCGCGGCGCCGATGCCGAAGCGCGGCTGCGCAGCCTGCGCGAGGAACTGTATGAGTTCATCTACCAACGCCGGCCAGACCTGGGCGGACGCGAGCGCGTGCTCAGCGAGCCCGCCTACGCCCACACGCTCTCGCATATCGCGCCGCGCAAGCTGCCCACGATGACGCGCTGGACCGTGGTGTTCCTGCTGGGCCTGGCTACCCTGCTGGCGCTGTCCGAGGTGACGTGGCTGTGGCAATCCTGGCCGGTGCGCGAAGCGCTGCGGGCCGATACCGTGGCCGGAGGCACGCCATGACGCGCCGGCAGCCCATCCGCGCCCGGGGGGCAGGCGCATGCTGACCAGCAACCTGTTTCTGATTTCGATCGGCGTGCTGACGCTGGTGGCGCTCGCCGTGCTCGGCGCGGTGCTGTATTTCGCTGCGCAGCGGGCCCGCGCCAAACCGGCGGCCGAGCGCAAGATCGTGCGCCTGCGCACCGATTCGCTGCGCACCGCGTTCCGCCAGGCGATCGAGCTGGTCGAGGGCAATATCGCCTCGCGCGCCGAGCGCTACAACATTCCGTGGATCCTGGTCCTGAATGAGGGCGAGGATGCGCGGCCGCTGCCGATCGCGCAGTCCGGCGTGGCCAGCGTGCTGAGCTCCGACGCTGCCAATGCGGCCGCCACGCAGGGGATTTCATGGCACTTCTTTGACCGCGGCGTGGTCATCGACATCAATGCGGCCTATCTGGGCTCGCCTGACGACGATACCGATGAAAAGCCCTGGGACGAGTTCCTCGGCCTGTGCCGCGGCTATCGCCCGCAACGGCCCTTCGACAGCGTGGTGGTGACGGTGCCGGCGGCGATGCTGCTGGCCGACGACACCGACGCACAGCTTGAGCTGGTGCGCCGGGCCAAGCTGGCCCACCGGCGGCTATGGCTGGCGCAGAACCGCTTTGCGGTGCGTTTCGCGGTCTATGTGGTGGTGACGGGCTGTGAGTCGCTGCCGGGCTTCGCGCACTTTGCGCGCGCGCTGCCAGAGCCGATGCGCGCCGGCATGCTGGGCTGGTCCTCGCCGTACGACCTGTCGGCCACCTACCAGTCGGGCTGGATCGATGCCGCCATGTCGGGCGTGGTGCGCGCGGTGTCGGACGGTGTGGCCGAGCTGCTGGCGATAGGGGCGCAGGAGGTGGATGCCTGCCAGTCGCTGCTGCTGCCGGCGCGCATCGAAGCCATGCGCGGGCAGCTCACGCGCTATGTCGACGAACTGCTGCGGCCCAGCGCCTATCACGAGCCCTTCTATCTGCGCGGCGTCTACCTGACCGGCGACAGCGGCGAGCTGGCGGCGCATGCGCCGGCCTTCGCCGCGCCGCGCCTGCGTGCGGCGCAGCCTGACGCACTGGCGCCAGAGGATGCGCACGCGCCGGAGCTGGCGCCGGCAGCCAGCGCCAGCTCGTCCACCGACCTGCTCAACGAGCTGATGCGGCAACCGGCGTTCCTGCGCGACCTGTTCGAGAAGAAGATCTTCCTGGAGTACGGGCTGACGCGGCCATCGCGCTCGCAGCAGCTGGCGCGGCCGCTGGTACACCGTGCGCTGCGCTGGGGCGGCATGGCCGTGCTGTGCGCGTGGGGCGGGGGACTGCAGGTCGCGGCATGGCAGATGGGACATCGCCATACCGAACTGCTGGCCGCGCTTGGCGAACTGCGTGCCGGCGCGCAGCAGCGCGCGCTGGCCGCGCAGCGCGGCCAGGACCTGCCGCCGGACTGGTACCGGCGCCAGGCGTTGGGGCTGATCGCGATGAACCAGCGCCTGAGCGCGCAATCGGTCTCGTCCTGGTTCATGCCGGGCTCGTGGGCCTTTATCGACGACCTGGACGGCCGCGTGCACGATCGCTTCCAGCGCGCCTTCGGCGAGATCGCGCTCGACACCATCGATCGCGAACTGCTGGCACGCGTCGACACGCTGACAGGCGTGGGGCGCGACCCGAGCACCGGCCAGCTGATTATCGGCGACAGCTGCCTGGCGCCGCCGGGCGCACGGGGCGAGGCCCTGCCGCCACGCAGCCTGGCGCTGGAAGACATGCCGGAGATGCGCGCGCTGCAGCAGTACGTTGCCGCGGTCGACCAGTTCGACGCTGCGCTGCAAGCGCTGCACCGGCTGGAAACGCCGCAGCCTGGCAACGCCGATGCGCTGCGGCTGGTGGTGCGCTATGCGCTGGGGGCGGAGTTGCAGGGCGAGGTCTCGGGCAGCCTGCCGTATTTCCAGCGCGACCCTGGCAAGGGGCGTGGTGCCGCAAGCCTGGCAACCGGCGGCAGGGCACTGACCGCGCTGGTGCCGCCCTTGCGCTGCACCTTCGACAAGGGCGCGCGCCAGCTCGACGAGCGGCTCTTCAACAACAACCCGCTGCTGGTGGCCGAGCGCGCCGTCAGGTCCAGCCTCGATGAACTGGCCGGCGGGGCCAATGCCGGCAGTGGCGTCAACCGGGTCCTGGCCGACTACCGCGGCATTGTCGCGGCGATCGGCACGCAGCAGGAACTGCTGGCGTCCGGCAAGGGCGGCTGGATCAGGCAGCCCCAGTTCGCCGCGGGCACCGTCTACGCGCGCACGCTGGCGCAGGCCGCGCAGAACCGGCTGCTCGGCGAAGACCTGGTGGCCGCCGCGCGCGCACGCGCTGAAAGCGGCTTCCAGGCCTTCACCGGCGAGCTGGCGCAGCGCTTCAGCGGACCCGACAGCGGGATCGCGTGGCAGGACAAGGACGGCCGCTTCGTGGTCACGCCCGAGCGGCTGGCCTTGCGCGACCGGCTCGCCGCCCTGCTGAACCAGCCGTTCATGGCGCCGCCGCGCGACCTGGCGCTGCCGTCGGTGCCGGCCGGGTCGGCGGTGCTGTGGGATCGCCAGCAGCTTGACCAGGCCATCGCCCTGGGCGACATGCGCAAGCGCTTTCTTGACGAGGGGCTGACGGGCCTGCCAGGCCCCTGGCGCGATGCGATTGCGCAAAGCGTGGACCAGCAGTTTGCGCGGCTGGTGACCGACCAGGTCGCGACCGCGGCAATCCTGGCGCCGCTGCAGGCCGATGGCGGCAGCGCCGGCTTCGAGGCTGCACTGGGCCGGATCGCGCGCATCAAGACCATGCTGGGCGAGATGCATGCCATGTCGCGCGTGGATGATCTCGATGCGCTGGTTTCGCGCGATGCGCTGGCACGGCTGCGCGCGGTGGACGAGCTCCTGCAGCAGTCCGAGCTGTACGCGATCCGGCAGGGCAGCGCCGGCGACGGGGCCCGTGCGCCGCGCGCGCCGCTGCTGACGGCGTTCGGGCTGAACGACGCGGCGGCGCTGGGGCCGTACCTGGACCAGCAGTCGGCGCGTGCGCAGGCGCTGGGCCGCGAGGCCGCGGTGTATCTTGCCGCGCTCTCGCCCGCCGACGCCGGCTCCGGCCTGGCATTGCGCTGGCAGGCGCTGAACCGCGACCTGGAACGCTATCGGCTCAAGAACCCGAACAGCCGGCTGCTGATGCTGGAGCAGTTCGTGCAGGCCGCGGCGGCCGAGTCCGGCCAGGGCGTGTGCCTGGCGCGCTTTGCGGCGCGGCCGGCCGGCGGGGATGACTACTTTGCCGCGCTGCACGTGCGCCTGTACGACGGCCTGCTCGCGCGCTGTGCGCAAGGCTACTTTGCCGACCTGCAGCGGCAGTGGGACGGGTTCTCGGCCACGTTCAATGAACGGCTGGCCGGGCGTGCGCCGTTTGGCGGCGGCGCCAACGCCGGCGAGGTGCGCACGGCGGACTATGCCGAGCTTGGCCGCGTGCTCAAGCGCTATGAACCGCTCTCGGCGACGTACCGGGCCGCGCGTGGCGACGGGCCGCTCAGGAATATCGCGTCCGGCGTGCCGGTGCACCAGTTCATCGACAGCTTCGACCAGGTCAGGACCCTGCTCGCGCCACTGTATCCGGTCGAGGAGGGCGCGCCCGCGGGCTATGACGTGAGCGCGGAGTTCCGCGTCAACCGTGGCGCGGAACTGGCCGGCAACCAGATCATCGACTGGACCCTGACGATCGGCGCGCAGAGCCTGTCGATGCGCGATGCGCCGCGCTCGCTGCACTGGGACTACGGCAGTCCGGTGACGCTGACGCTGCGCTTTGCCAAGGACTCACCGATGGTCGCGTTGCCTGACGCCGAACAGCGCGCGCTGGCCGCCGACGGCAAGACCATGACCTGGCGCTTTGCCGACCCGTGGTCGCTGTTGTCGTTCATTGCGCGCCATCGCATCGCGGATCCGGGCGGACGCGCCGACGGCACGGCGCAACTGCTGCGCTTCGACTTTCCGCTGGGCAGCGCCGCGCCGGATCTCACGGCGGCGCCCAGGCCGGTGCGCGGCCGCGTGTTCCTGCGCCTGGTGCTGACGGCCGCGGGCAGGAAGATGCCGCTGCCGTGGCCGCAAAGCTTTCCCACCCGGGCTCCTGAATGGACCAACCTATGACGACGCCAACGCAAGACCGCATCCCGGACGCGCAGGCACTGCTTGCGCCGGTGCCGGGCGACGATCCCGCGGGCGCTTCGCTGCGCTACGAGCCGGTCTATCGCGCCATCGCCGAAGCGCGCCAGCACGACGACGAGTCCTTGCCGATGCGGGAATGGGAGCGCCCGCTGGTCAAGGCTGACTGGAAACGCGTGGCCGCGCTCGCCAGCGAGGCGCTGGCCACGCGCAGCAAGGACTTCCAGCTGGCGGCATGGCTGTGCGAGGCGTGGACCCATCTGCACGGCGCGGCCGGCTTTTGCGCCGGGGTGCGCTTGCTGGGGGCGTTGGCGGACGCGTATTGGGATAGCGCCTGGCCGCGCATGGAAGCCGACGATGCGGAGGCACGCTGCGCCCCGATCGCATGGCTCAACGAGACCTTGCCGGCGGTGCTGGCGCTGCATGTCCCGCTGTTGTCGCTGGCCGACGAGAAACCCCTGCACATCACGCTGGACCTGTGGGAACGCAGCCTGGCGCCGGTCGATGACGACGACAGCCTGGGCCGCGAGGCGCTGCTGCAGCGCGCGCATCACGCGCCCGACCGGACCCGGCTGGATGCGTTGTGGCGCGACCTGCACGGTGCCAGCACCGAATGGGCTGGTTTTGACCGGCGCATCGACGCGCTGCTGGGAGCGCAAGCGCCGAGCCTGGCGCGCGTGTCGGACACGCTGGCGCGGCTGGTGCGGGCGGTGGCCGCGCTGCGCGGCGACGCAACGGGCAGCGCCCACAGAGGCGAACCCGCCGCCACGGCGCCGGCACCGGCCGGTAGCAACGATCGCGTGGACGATCCCGAGCCGCTGCCGGTCTTGCCGGCCGCGGGACCGGGGCAGACCGTCATGCTGGCGCACGGCCGCATCGAGAACCGTGCTCACGCCTACCAG
This sequence comes from Cupriavidus sp. FW305-46, assembly GCF_058787075.1. Taxonomy (NCBI): domain Bacteria; kingdom Pseudomonadati; phylum Pseudomonadota; class Betaproteobacteria; order Burkholderiales; family Burkholderiaceae; genus Cupriavidus; species Cupriavidus sp. FW305-46. The sequence goes on along the minus strand of NZ_JBYSZI010000001.1, from coordinate 58,683 downwards.
TTGATCCGCGACGTGGCCGACTACCTGGCGCGCCATGAGCCGCACAGCCCCACGCCTTACCTGCTGCGGCGCGCGGTGCGCTGGGGGCAGATGCCGCTGGCGGACCTGATGCAGGACATCCTGCGCGAGGATGGGGATATCGGGCGGTATTTCTCGCTGCTGGAGAACCAGGATTAGGGCAGGTGCAGGTTTGATCCCTCTCCCGCAAGCGTGAGAGGGAGCTCGCTGTCGGTCGTCCGGAGCCCATCGCCACACTTAGATATGTGATATACAATATATTAAGTGTGTATAACGTCTCCTGCCGCCATGCTCGATCCCTCGCTGTTCGGTCGCTTGTCGTTCACCCACGCTGATCCCGTCGACGGCCCGCTGCCACCCGGGCGTAACCCGCTCGGCGTGGCTGCGGAGCGCGATGCCGTGCTGTTCGTTCCGGACGGCCTGCCGGACCGCGGGCCGGTGCCGCTGCTGGTGATGTTCCACGGCGCGGGCGGGTTTCCGGAAAAGGTGCTGCCGCATATCGAACCGCATGCGCAGCGCCACAAGTTCCTGGTGCTGGCGCCGCATTCGCTCTTCCCGACCTGGGACATCGTGATCGGCGGCAACGGCCCCGACCTGCAGCGGCTGCACCAGGCGCTGACCGCGGTGACTTCGCGCTACCGGGTCGACCCGGGCCGGCTTGCCTTTGCCGGCTTCTCGGACGGAGCCAGCTACGCGCTCTCGGTCGGCATCACCAACGGCGACATTGCCAGCCATGTGATTGCGTTCTCCGGCGGCTTCATGTCGGTGTTCATGCAGGAGGGCGCGCCCAGAGTGTTTGTCGCGCACGGGCTGGCCGACGAGCAACTGCCGGTCGCCACCAGCGGCCGCGCCCATGCGGCCAGGCTGAAGGCCGCGGGCTACGACGTGCAATACGTGGAGTTCGATGGCCTGCATGTCATCCATCCGCCCGTGGTCGAGCGCGCGATCGATTTCTTCCTGCAGTGAAACCCCGGCCGCTGGCCGGCGCGGCCATGCCATTCAACGGGAGTGCGGTACATGGATTTCGAGATTCCGGAGGCGCTGATCCATCCCCTGCTGGCGATGATCGAAACCGGGTCGCCGCTGGCGCGGCAGCTGCAGGAGCACGGCGTCTGCCACGGCAATATGCTGGTGTCGAGCAAGCTGTTCGACGCGCAGTCGCTGAACTCGCTCTACACGCTGAGCAAGACGCAAAACGAGCGCGCGCTGATGTTCCAGATGCTGGCGCTGGACAATGTTTACAACGCACCGCAGGCGCGCTTGATTCCGGGGCTGGACCAGCTGGTGGCGGGGCTGGCCGCCTACCTGTCGCGCGATGCCATCGACGGCTGGCTGTACCAGCGCAGCCGCGACGGCGTGCTGCTGCCGTGGCTGGTGCGCCGGATGCGCTATGTGTCGCCCGAGCAGGGCATGCATTATGTGGTGGTGGACATGCTGGCCAACACCATGCAGTCGGCCAACTCCACGCTGACCGACCACCACCTGCGCCGCTCCGGCATGACCACGTCGATGGTGATTACCCACGACGACATCGCCAACCGCACCATCCCGGAGTTGCTGGCCGAGTTCGGCTTCTACAAGGAGTGCGCGGAATTCCGGCACGAATACGAGCAGCATGCGCAGCGCTTCGTGCGCTACCAGCGCCGCTTCGGCGCGCAGTTCGTCGCCACCCGCGCGGCGTTCTCGCTCGATGCCAAAGGACCCGCCGAGCTGACGCCGATCGCCGACGCCACGGGCGCGCGCTGCGTGAATGATGAGGAGCGGCTGGAGCGCCGCTTCGAGATGACCTGCGACCCGGCGTTCTGGCGCGATGCCGGGGTCATGGAGGGCTTTGAGCGCGTGCCGCTGCATTGCTACGTGCACCTGTTCCACCTGGAATGGCATCGCAATATCTGGGTGCATGTGCAGCACCTGTCCGAGTATCGCTACCAGCCCGCCCTGCGTGACAAGCTCGTCCTGCCCGCGCATCACCGCGACCTGATCGATATCCTGACCTCGCACATGGACATGCTGGTGCCGGATTTCGTGCCCGGCAAGTCGGGCGGCACCACCATCCTGTGCCAGGGCGCGCCAGGCCTAGGCAAGACGCTGACCGCGGAGGTCTACGCCGAGGTGGTGGGCAAGCCGCTCTACCGCGTGCACTCCGGGCAGCTGGGCACCACCGCCGCGTCGGTCGGTGCCACGCTGATGACGATCCTGCGCCGCGCCATGCGCTGGAACGCGATCCTGCTGCTGGACGAGGCCGACGTCTATATCCGCTGCCGCGACAACGACCTGGAGCACAACGCCATCGTCGCGGAATTCCTGCGCACGCTGGAGTACTTCAACGGCCTGCTGTTCATGACCACCAACCGCATCGGCGACGTCGACGATGCCATCCTGTCGCGCTGTATCGCCACCATCCATTACGAAACGCCGTGCAAGCAAGACGCCATGCGCCTGTGGCGCCTGCAGGCCGGGCAGTTCGGCGCGGACCTGGGCGACGGGCTGATCGATGCGCTGACCGCCGCCTACCCCAAGGCGAGCGGGCGCGACATCAAGGAGCTGCTGAAGCTGGCGACGCGCTACGGCAAGGCCAAGGGGATCCCGCTGTCGGAAGACGTGTTCCGGCTGTGCGGGCAGTTCCGCGGGATAGGGTAAGGCGCCGGCGCGCGGGTATCATGGGGCATCCGTCCAGGCAACCGCGCCCCGATCCCCGATGAGCCTCGACCCCGCCGAACTCCAGGCCATACGCCCCTACCTGCTGCGCTTTGCCCGCCTGCAGCTGCGCGATGAGGCGCTGGCCGAGGATGCCGTCTCGGAAACGCTGCTGGCGGCGCTGGAGCACCCTGAGCGCTTCGCCGGCCAGTCAACGCTGCGCACCTACCTGGTTGGCATCCTCAAGCACAAGATCATCGACACCCTGCGCAGCGGCAAGCGCGAGGTCAGGCTGGCGCTGGCCACCGATGCCGAGGGCCAGCCGCAATCCGACGACGACGCCTTCGACGCGCTGTTCACGCGCAACGGCCACTACCAGGACCCGCCGTCCGACTGGGGCAACCCGGAACGCGCCTTTGAGCGCCGCGAGTTCTTCGAGATCCTGCAGCTTTGCGTTGACCGCCTGCCGGAGCGCACCGGCCGGATCTTCATGATGCGCGAGTGGCTGGAGCTGGACACCGAAGAAATCTGTCAGCATTTGCAGATCAGCGCGACCAATGCCTGGGCGATGCTGTACCGCGCCCGCATGCGCCTGCGCGAATGCCTGGAACTGCACTGGTTCGGCCAGCGCGGGCGGCCGGGCAAGGCCGGTTGAGCCTCATACCGCCCATGCAACGGACAAGTCACTGACCTATATGCCAGATCCGCGCCCTTCCCGCCGCCTGCTGCCGAACTGCGAAGAGGTCCACCACCTCACCATGAAGGGCCTGGACCGGCCGCTGTCATGGGCCGAGCGGCTGCGCATGCGCGCCCACCTGGCGATCTGCGACGCCTGCACCAGCTTCAGCGCCCAGATGCGGACCCTGCGCGAGGCCATGCACAGGCTCGGGCGCGACGAATGACAAAAGGCCAGCGGAGCCGCTGGCCTTCTTGCTGGCTGGGTGCCGGCATCGCTCAGGCGCGAGCGCCTTCCCCGTAGGGGTCGAAGCGGCCAGCGCGGCTGCCTTCGGTATAGGTGTCGAAGCTGCGCGCGGGGGCGGTCGACACGCCGCTGCGGTCCAGCCCGGCCACCGTGCGGGCGCCGTCGACAAACGGATCGGCCTTGCCGGCGCGGGCGCCTTCCGTGAACACATCATGGCTGCGGAACTCATAACCATACTTGTCTCCGGGCACGGTGCTGCGGAAGCTGTAGCCGTACTTGTCGCCGGGCAGTTGCTCGGCGGCGGTGGCGGCTTGCGCGGCGCCCAGGGCGGCCAGCGACAGGAGCAGGGCGGTAGCGAGGCGGGTGGTCTTGGTCATGATGGTTCTCCTTAAGCTCGTTGAATTTGTCAGAAGGCTTTGCGTTGTGTGCGTGCCGTTCATGTACAGAACTATAGGAGCGCCATCGAGACGGAAGCAGGCCAGTTGCCGGACAAGTTATTCAAAAAAATTGAATTAACGGGCGAGGGCGGAAACCACCCGTGGCATGACGCAAATGTAATGACCCCGTCGCCGGAATGCCCGTCGCGGCTCGGTTAAACTTGCGGCTCGCTGCAATCCCCCGTCGCCTGATGCCAGGCGCCCAGGGCAACTGCCACTTCCCCTATGCAACGGCTCATCCTCATCCTTCTTGCGCTCGTCCTGCCGCTCCAGTTCGCCTGGGCGGGAGCCGCCGCGTATTGCCGGCATGAGGTGGCGGCTTCGGCCAAGGCCCATTTCGGGCACCATGAGCACCAGCACAAGGCCGACAGCGGCAAGCAGGATCAGCCCGCGCAGAAGGCCCAGGACAAGGCCAAGCTCGGCCTGCCCGATCCCGACTGCGGCGTCTGCCATATCGCTTCGCTGCCGTTTGCACGGGCCGACGCGCCCGACGTGCACGCCATGCGCCGGGTGGAACTGGCGCCACCGGCGCCGCAGCCCAGCTTCTCTTCGCACAGTGCGCGGGCGCCAGACCGTCCGCAGTGGCCGCGTCTTGCCTAGCCGGCGAGACGACGCTTCCATTTCCTGGTCTTCCTGAGTCCCTGACGTCAGGCGTCTCGCCGAATTCTCCCGGTTTCTTTCCTGGTGCAATTCGATGCGAAGACTTTTGCTGCCGCTTGGGCTGGCGGCCGTCCTATCCAGCCCGATCCATGGCGTCGCGCAGACGCCGCCCCCTGCCATGGCGCAGCCATCGGCATCCTCGCCGGCCCCGGGCCAAGAGCCTGCCGGCACGCTCACGCTCGACGCCGCGCTGGCGCTGGCCGAAGCCGGCAACTTCGCGCTGTCCGCGGCGGGCAAGGAGCTTGACGCCACCGAGGGCGATGTCACGCAGGCGCGCGTGCTGCCCAATCCCGAACTGGCCGTGTCGATGGAAGACACGCGCAAGGCCACGCGCTCCACCACCGGCCAGATCAACCTGCCGATCGAACTCGGCGGCAAGCGCGCCGCGCGCATCGGCGTGGCCGAGCGCGGGCGCGAACTGGCGCAGGCCGAGCTGGGCGGCGCACGCGCCGAGCTGCGCGCCGCGGTGATCGCACGCTTCTTTGGCGTGCTGGTGGCGCAGGAGCGCGTCAAGCTCGCCGAAGGCTCGGTCGGCATCGCCAGCAAGGCGGCCGCGGCGGCCGGGCGGCGCGTGGCCGCCGGCAAGGTCGCGCCGCTGGAAGAAGCGCGCGCCAGGGTCGAACAGGCCAATGCCGAGCTGGAACTGGCCGAGGCCACCGGCGCGCTCCAATCCGCACGGCAGTCGCTGGCCGCGCTGTGGGGCAATGCCGTGCCGCACTTTGCGCAGGCGCAGGGCGACCTTGATGCACTGCCCTCGCGCCCCGCGCCGGCAGCGCTGCAAGCGGCGCTGGAAGACTCGCCGCAGCTGGCGGCAAGCCGCCTCCTGGCCGAGCGCAGCCGCGCCGAAGTCGCCGTGGCGCGCAGCCGCCAGTACCCCGACGTGACCGTGAGCCTGGGCGCCAAGCGCGACAACGAGGCCAACCGCAATATGGCCGTGCTGGGCGTGGCGATCCCGCTGCCGCTGTTTGACCGCAACCAGGGCAACCTGTACGCCGCATTGCGCCGCGCCGACAAGGCGCAGGACACGCACGCGGCCACGCGCATCCGCCTGGTCGGTGAGCTGCAGCAGGCGTCGACGCAGCTGTCGGTATCGCGCGCCGCGGCGCAGACGCTGCAGGCCTCGGTGCTGCCCGCGGCGGAGCAGGCCTATGCCGCCGCCTCGCGCGGGTTCGAGGCCGGCAAATTCAATTTCCTCGATGTGCTGGATGCCCAGCGCACGCTGTTCCAGGCGCGCATCCGCTACCTGGACGTGCTGGCCCGCACCTATGACGCGGCGGCCAGCATCGACCGCATCCTCGGACACTGATACGGAAGCTGCAGACATGGCAATGAGCAAGCAACAACGGGCCGCCGTGGTGGCCATCCTGGTCGCGGGGCTGCTGGGCGGCGCGGCGATCCTGTTCACCGGCAAGGGCGGCAGCACTACCGGCGAGGCCGGGCACGGGCATGCCGAGCATGGCGAGGAGCATGAACATGACAAGGAGGGAGACAAGGCGGCCGCGCACGCTGACGCCAGCGTCCCCGCGGCGAAACCGGAAGGCGAAGGCAAGCCGCACCTGATCGCGCTGACGCCCGCGCAGATCCAGCAGGCCGGCATCGGCATTGCCGCCGCCGCCGCTGCGCCGCTGCGCAGCAGCGTCGATTTCCCCGGCGAGATCCGCTTCAATGAAGACCGCACCGCGCACGTGGTGCCGCGCGTGGCGGGCGTGGCGCAGGCGGTGCCGGCCAACCTTGGCCAGCAGGTGCGCAAGGGCGAAGTGCTGGCGCTGCTCGCCAGCATGGCCCTGGCCGAACAGCGCAGCGAACTGCTGGCGGCGCAGAAGCGCGAGGCGCTGGCGCGTGCCACCTACGCGCGCGAGAAGACGCTGTGGCAGGAGAAGATCTCCGCCGAGCAGGATTACCAGCAGGCCCGCACGGCGCTGGAGGAAGCGCAGATCGCGGTGCAGAACGCGCGCCAGAAGCTGACCGCGATCGGCGCCACGGAGAACAGCGCGGGCAAGGGCGGCGGCCTGAACCAGTTTGCGCTGCGTGCCCCGTTCGATGGCATCGTGGTCGAGAAGCACCTGGCGCTGGGCGAAGCGGTCCAGGAAGCCACCAGCGTGTTCACGGTCTCGGACCTGAGTTCGGTGTGGGCGGAGTTCGTGGTGTCCGCGCGTGACCTGGACCAGGTGCGCGTGGGCGAAGCGGTCACGGTGCGCTCGAGCGCCTCGGACACGCAGGCCGAGGGCAAGGTGTCCTACGTCGGCGCGCTGCTGGGCGAGCAGACGCGCACGGCCAAGGCGCGCGTGACGCTGGCCAATCCCGGCATGGCGTGGCGCCCGGGTTTGTTCGTCACGGTCAGCGTGCTGGGCGCGCCGGCGCAGGTGCCGGTGACGGTGGCGGCCGACGCGGTGCAGCAGGTCGACGGCCAGAGCGTGGTGTTCATCGCCGTGCCGGGCGGGTTTGCGGTGCAGCCGGTCAAGACCGGGCGCGCCGGCGGCAAGCTGGTGGAGGTGACCGAGGGCCTGCAGGCCGGCGCGCGCTACGCCGCGGCCAACAGCTTCATCCTCAAGTCCGAGCTGGGCAAAGCCAGCGCCGGGCATGAGCACTGAGCGGGAGGCACACATGTTTGAACGCCTGATCCGCTTTGCCATCGAGCAACGCTGGCTGGTCCTGCTGGCGGTGCTGGGCATGGCCGCGCTGGGCCTGTACAGCTACACCCGGCTGCCGATCGATGCGGTGCCCGATATCACCAACGTGCAGGTGCAGATCAACACCGCCGCGCCGGGCTATTCGCCGCTGGAGACCGAGCAGCGCATCACCTATCCGGTCGAGACCGTGATGGCGGGCCTGCCCGGGCTGGAGCAGACGCGCTCGCTGTCGCGCTACGGGCTGTCGCAGGTGACGGTGATCTTCCGCGACGGCACCGATATCCACTTTGCGCGCCAGCTGGTCAACCAGCGCATCCAGGAAGCGCGCGACAAGCTGCCTGCCGGCATCACGCCCGCGATGGGCCCGATCTCGACCGGGCTGGGCGAGATCTACCTGTGGACGGTCGAGGCCGACCCCGGTGCGCGCAAGCCTGACGGCACGCCCTACACGCTCGCGGACTTGCGCGAGATCCAGGACTGGGTGATCCGCCCGCAGCTGCGCAACGTGCCCGGCGTGACCGAGGTCAATGCCATCGGCGGCCATGCGCGCGCCTATGTGGTCGCGCCCAGCCTGGAGCGCATGGCGTCGTACGGCTTGTCGCTGGCCGATGTGGTGAGCGCGCTGGAGAAGAACAACGACAACGTCGGCGCCGGCTATATCGAGCGCCGCGGCGAGCAGTACCTGGTTCGCGTGCCGGGGCAGGTGCGCTCGCTTGAGGATATCCGCGACGTGATCGTCGGCACCGCGCAGGGCCAGCCGATCCGCGTGCGCGACGTGGCCACCGTGCAGACCGGCGGCGAGCTGCGCACCGGCGCGGCCACCGAGAACGGCCGCGAGGTGGTGCTGGGCACCGTGTTCATGCTGATCGGCGAGAACAGCCGCACGGTGTCGCAGGCGGTGGACCGCAAGATGGCCGAGATCAACCGCACCCTGCCCAAGGGCGTGCAGGCCGTCACGGTGTACGACCGCACCACGCTGGTCGACAAGGCCATTGCCACGGTCAAGAAGAACCTGCTGGAAGGCGCGGTGCTGGTGATCGCCATCCTGTTCCTGTTCCTTGGCAACCTGCGTGCGGCGCTGATCACCGCGCTGGTGATCCCGCTGTCGATGCTGTTCACCTTCACGGGCATGGTGCATTACCGCATCAGCGCCAACCTGATGAGCCTCGGGGCGCTGGACTTCGGCATCATCGTCGACGGCGCGGTGGTGATCGTCGAGAACTGCGTGCGCCGGCTGGCGCATGCGCAGGAGCGCCACGGCCGGCCCCTCACGCGCGGCGAACGCCTGCATGAAGTCTTTGCCGCGGCGCGCGAGGCACGCCGGCCGCTGCTGTACGGCCAGCTCATCATCATGGTGGTGTACCTGCCGATCTTTGCGCTGACCGGGGTCGAGGGCAAGATGTTCCACCCGATGGCCTTCACCGTGGTGCTGGCGCTGCTGGGCGCGATGGTGCTGTCAGTGACCTTCGTGCCGGCCGCGGTGGCGCTGTTCATCGGCAACCGCGTGGCCGAGCGCGAGAACCGGCTGATGGCCTGGGCGAGCCGCCGCTACGCGGTGCTGCTGGAGCGCTCGCTGGCCGCGACGCCAGTGGTGCTGACGTTTGCCGGCGTGGCGGTGGCATTGTGCCTGGCCATTGCCACGCGGCTGGGCAGTGAGTTCGTGCCCAGCCTCAACGAAGGCGACCTGGCGATCCAGGCCTTGCGCATCCCCGGCACCAGCCTGACGCAATCCGTGGCGATGCAGCAGCAGGTGGAAACCGCGCTGAAGGCCAAGTTCCCGGAGATCGAGCGCATCTTTGCGCGCACCGGCACCGCGGAGATCGCCTCCGACCCGATGCCGCCGAATATCTCCGACGGCTACATCATGCTCAAGCCCATGTCGCAATGGCCCGAGCCGCGCCGCACGCGCGACGAGCTGATCGCCGCGATACGCGACGAGGTGGGCAAGCTGCCGGGCAACAACTATGAATTCTCGCAACCGATCCAGCTGCGCTTCAATGAGCTGATCTCGGGCGTGCGCTCCGACGTGGCGGTCAAGGTGTTCGGCGACGACAACGCGGTGCTGGAGCAGACCGCCAATCGCATCGCGGCAGTGCTGCAGGGCATCCCCGGCGCGGCCGAGGTGAAGGTCGAGCAGACCACCGGCCTGCCGATGCTGACGGTGCAGATCGACCGCAACAAGGCGGCGCGCTATGGCCTGAACCTGAGCGATATCCAGGATGCGGTGGCGATCGGCATCGGTGGCAAGGTGTCGGGCACCTTCTTCAGCGGCGACCGGCGCTTCGACATCGTGGTGCGCCTGCCCGATGCCGTGCGCGAGGACGTGGAAGCGCTGCAGCGGCTGCCGGTGCCGCTGCCGAAGGAAGCCGCGGCGCGCACCAGCTATATCCCGCTGAGCGAAGTCGCCAGCGTGGAGATCGCGCCGGGCCCCAACCAGGTCTCGCGCGAGAACGGCAAGCGCCGCATCGTGGTCAGCGCCAATGTGCGCGGGCGCGATATCGGCAGCTTCGTGCCCGAGGCCGAGGCCGCGATCCGCGCGCGCGTGCAGATCCCGGCGGGCTACTGGACCAGCTGGGGCGGCACCTTCGAGCAGCTGCAGTCCGCCACCGCGCGGCTGCGCGTGGTGGTGCCGCTGGCGCTGGGTCTGGTGTTCGTGCTGCTGTTCGCCATGTTCGGCAACGTCAAGGACGGCCTGCTGGTCTTCACCGGTATCCCGTTCGCGCTGACCGGCGGCATCCTGGCGCTATGGCTGCGCGGTATCCCGCTGTCGATCTCGGCGGCAGTGGGCTTTATCGCCCTGTGCGGCGTTGCGGTGCTCAACGGGCTGGTGATGCTGTCGTTTATCCGCTCGCTGCGCGAGGAAGGCCATGGCCTTGACGATGCCATTCGCAACGGCGCGCTGACGCGCCTGCGCCCCGTGCTGATGACGGCGCTGGTGGCTTCGCTGGGCTTCGTGCCGATGGCCCTGGCCACGGGCACGGGTGCCGAGGTGCAGCGCCCGCTGGCGACGGTCGTCATCGGCGGCATCCTGTCGTCGACGGCGCTGACCTTGCTGGTGTTGCCGGTGCTGTACCGGCTGGCGCACCGGAACGACGAGGCGGCGACGCAAGCGGCGCAAGGGGAAGGGGAGCTGGCGCGAATGGATGCGTGAGCCAGGGTGCGGCGGTGTTGCGCCATTGCATTCGATAGTTCATGTCACCATGAACCTTCGGCCTGCGCCGCGGGGGCATGATGCGACTGTCCGCCCGCCCCCGGGCGCTGGGTTCGCTGCAAGGACTCAGCACTTCCATCCACTGTGCCGCCATGCCCGATACCAATATCGATCCGCTCAGCGCCGTCACCCATCCCGACCCGTACCCGTACTACCGGGAGCTGGCCGCCAGCCAGCCATTCTTCCGCGATGACCGCCTGCGCCTGTGGGTTGCCGCCGGCGCGCGGGAAGTGGCCGACGTGCTTGCCCACCCCGACTGCCGCGTGCGGCCGCCTGCACAGCCGGTGCCGCCCGCGCTGGCCGGCACCGCCGCCGGCGAGCTGTTCGGCCGGCTGATCCGGATGAACGACGGCGCCGCGCACGCGCCGCTCAAGGCCCTGCTGATGCCGATGCTGGCGGGTATCGACCCGGCCGCCGCGGCGCAGCGCGCGACGGTGCTGGCGGCGGTGCTCGATGCCGGCGAAGCGTCCTGGGCCGCCATGTCCGGCGAGTGCATCAATCGCTGGCTGTTCACGCTGCCGGTCATCACGGTCGCCGACCTGCTCGGCCTGCCGGCTGCCAACGAAGGCAGCAGCGCGGCCGAAGCCGCACAACGGGTTGCGGCCTTCGCCGGCGCGCAGTCGCCATTGGCCGATGCACCGGCCGTGCGCGCAGGCGCCGAGGCCGCTCAATGGCTGGGGCACTGGCTTGCCGATGCGGCGGACGGCGCAGGGCCGCTGCCGGCGCTGCGGCAGGCAGCCCGTGCCGCCGGCATCGACGCGCAGGCGGTCGCCGCCAACATCATCGGCCTGCTGGTGCAAGCCTGCGAAGCTACCGCGGCGCTGGCCGGGAATACGCTGCTGCGGCTGGGTCGCGACACGACGCAGTCAGAGCTGCCGCTCGATGCCGTGGTGGCGCGGGTCGCCCGGGAGGATCCGCCGGTGCAGAATACGCGGCGCTTCCTGGCCGCCGATGCGCAACTGTGCGGCCACGCCGTCAAGGCCGGCGACGCGGTGCTGGTGCTGCTGGCCGCGGCGTCGTGCAGTGGTGCCGCGGCCGGCGAACGGCCATGGACCTTCGGCCACGGCCGCCATGCCTGTCCCGGCGACCGCCTGGCGCAGGCGCTGGCTGCCGCCATGGTGGCGGCGCTGCGTGTGCGTGGGGCCGACCCGGCCGCGCTGGCGCAGGCATTCCGCTATCGTCCGTCGCTGAACGCACGCATTCCGCATTTCCTTTGATTCCCGCCATTGCCCCCAGGAGACAACATGATCGCAGTCATCTTCGAAGTCGAGCCCGCGCCGGGCCGGCAGGACAACTACCTCGACATCGCCGCGGACCTGCGCCCGCAGCTGGAGGCCATCGACGGCTTTATCTCGGTGGAGCGCTTCCAGAGCCTGACCAACCCCAACAAGCTGCTGTCGCTGTCGTTCTTCCGCGACGAGGCCGCGGTGATCGCCTGGCGCAATACGCTGGCGCATCGCCAGGCGCAGGCGTCCGGTCGCGGCGGCGTGTTTGCCGGCTACCGGCTGCGCGTGGCGCAGGTGCTGCGCGACTACGGGCTGAACGAGCGCGACCAGGCGCCGGCGGACAGCCGCGCGGTGCATGACCACAAGGCGGGCTGAGGGGGAGCAGCGATGACGATGGAAGCAATCGCCACCCAAGCCGCCTTTATCGGCCTGACATTCTTGCTGGCAGGCTTTGTCAAAGGGGTGGTGGGCCTGGGCTTGCCCACGGTCGCGGTGGGCATGCTGGGGCTGGTGATGCCGCCCGCGCAGGCAGCGGCGCTGCTGGTGGCGCCGTCGATGGTGACCAACGTGGTGCAGCTGTTCAGCGGCCCGCGCTTCGGGCAACTGATGCAACGGCTGTGGCCGATGCTGGTGGCGATCTGCGCCGGCACCTGGCTGTGCGCGGCATGGGTGCCGGCCGGCATGATGACGCACGCGACCTCGGCCTTGGGTGTGGCGCTGGTGCTGTACGCGGTGGTCGGGCTGGCAGCGGTGAAGCTGGTGGTGCCGGCGGGGGCGGAGCGGTGGCTCGGGCCGTTGACCGGGCTGGTCACGGGTGGCATTACGGCGGTGACCGGTGTGTTCGTGATTCCCGCCGTGCCTTACCTGCAGGGACTCGGGATGGACAAGGAAAGCCTGGTGCAGGCGCTCGGGCTGTCGTTCACGGTATCGACCATTGCGCTGGCGGTGAGCCTGGCCATGGGCGGGTCGCTGCTGCATATGCCGGTGCTGGGCGCCTCGGCGCTGGCGCTGGTGCCGGCGCTCGGCGGCATGTTCCTGGGCCAGTGGCTGCGCCACCGGATCAGCGCCGAGCGCTTCCGCAAGCTGTTCTTCTGCGGGCTGCTGGTGTTGGGCGGCGAGCTGGCGCTGCGCGGGCTGTCCTAAGCACGCTGCCGGTTTGCTCCCTCTCCCGCAAGCGGAAGAGGGAGCAAACAGTGCGCAGTTAGCGGCTGGCCTGCACCGTGCGGCCGTTCAGCGGCTGCACCGGACGGGCGTTCATCGGATAAAGCCGGCGGAATGCGGCCAACTGCGCCGGCGACACTTCCACCGGGGTCTTCAGCACCTGCCAGCGCACGTCCTCGCTGCACGGCGGCGTGGTCAGCGAGCCGGAGAAGGCCCAGTACGACTGCCGGGCCGGCAGCAACGCCGCCACATCCAGCGGCGCCGTCAGTTCGCGCGACTCGCCGGCCTTGGCCGGCAGGCTCGCGAAGACCGGTTTCAGCGCCGCATTCTCCCGCCCGGACTTGAACAGCACCGCCACCACCGCCAGCTTGCCTTCTGCATTCTGGTGCACCAGGTGCGCGACCAGCGGATAGCTCTTGCCGTTGATCTTCTCTTCGCTGGGCGTATGGAAGTGGAACTGCAGCAGCCTGTAGGGCACGCCGTCGAGTTCGATCTGCCCCGCTGCGGGCAGGTTGACCTGTACGGTGTGGCCGTTGTTGACCACGGTGGCGGGCGCCGCGGCATAGCCAAAGCCGATCGGCTTCAGGTCGGCAGGTTGGGCCTTGCCGGTGCGGATATCGATGGGCGACTGGTGCTTGCCCAGCGCACAGGTCTTGTAGTCCTGGTCGAGCTTGGCCCAGTGGCTGGCGCCGGTCGGTCCGGTGTAGCTCCAGTGCGGGTCATTGCCGGCCCACGCGGCAGGTGCAAGCAAGGCGGTGCAAACCGTGAAAATCGGCAGCCTGGTGTTCATTGTCGATGCGTCCTAGTGTTGGTAACCCCTTGTTTTCCGACATGGTGTAATCAAGCTGTCCCAGTCTTGAGTGCCGGGTCTTTTGCCCGGGCCGGAAATCATGCAGCAAAACCGCCGTCCAGCGAATAAGGCATTGCTGAATTCCGGTCTGCACAGCGCTTAACAAGAGTATGGACTGCATGCACGCATGCGATTGATGCGTGCCGCGCATGCCGTCATGGACGGCGCCGACATCTCACGTGGCCGCTGAAGGCGCAGGCCGCCACAGGCATCCCCGCTCAGCCGGGGATGCCTGCCTGCCACCGTTTGTCTCGGGATTTCAGCCAGGCCGCGCGCCGGCCTGGTTCGATTCCAGTTGCGCGCGTACCGCGGAGATATGGTCGCCCGCGGCATCGACGGCGTTCTCCAGGTCACTGGTGCTGCAGCCGAGCTCCCGGCACCAGTACTGCACTTCAAGCGGATCCATCAGGTTGATGCGGCCAGGATCCAAAGGCCTGAACTCGTTTGTCACATCGCTCATGCTTGCCTCCTGTCCATGTCTCGGGGCGACACGGCCCTTGCATTGTAGGCAGTCATCCGGCACGCGTTGCATGCAAGGTGGGCCTGGGCTTGCGCATATGATGTACGGGTTACCCAAGCCGACAGGACGCCGCATGCCCCGCTCATCCGGTGCAAAACTCTGGTCCACGCTGAACAAGGCTGCTGCCCGCAATGCGCGCCGCATGCAGCGCGCCGTCAACCAGAACCTGACCAGGCCGATGACCGAGGCCATCGTGCGCAACGCAGTGAAGCAATCTGCTGCAGTCACGGCCGCCACGCAGCGCGCACTGTCGGGCGTGGTATCGCCGGTGCAGGCGCCGCAGAGCCGCGGCAGCGGGCGCTGGGAAGAAGGCGCATGGGGCGCGCCAGTGGCACCGCGCCGCTACCGCATCTTCGTGCCGGCCGGCGTCACGGCGTCGCGGCGCGCGCCAATGCTGGTGCTGCTGCATGGCTGCGGCCAGGACGCCGCCAGCTTTGCCACGGTCACGCGCGCCGCCGCGGTGGCGCGCGAAGCCGGCTGGGTGGTGTTGCTGCCTGAACAGACCTCGCAGGCCAATGCACAGCGCTGCTGGAACTGGTTCCGGCCCGCCGCGCAGGGCGGCGTCGAAGCCGGGCTGCTGATGGCGCTGGTCGACCAGGCTTGCCGCTGCCATCCAGTTGCCGCGGACCGCATCAGCGTGCTGGGGCTGTCCGCGGGCGGCGCGATGGCGCTGATGCTGGGGCTGCGCTATCCGGAACGCTTTGCCGCAGTGGGGTCGCACTCCGGCGCGGTGCCATGGAGCGCCACCAATGCCGCCCAGGCAGCGCGCGCCATGCGCGGGGGGCGTGGGCCCGATGCCAAGGCCATGCAGGCGCTGCGGTTCGGGCTGGCAGGGCGCCGCCCGCCGCCGTTGCTATTGCTGCATGGCGATGCCGACCACGTGGTCGACTTCAGCAACGCCACCGCCGCGGCGGGCATGTGGATGCACCTGCAGCCGGAGGGTGCGCACGCGCTGTCCGCGGTGCCGGCACGGCGCATCCAGCGCGGCATGCGCCATGCGATGGATGTGTTCGACTGGATGGACGGAAAGTCGCCTTACGTGCGCCTGGTGCGGATCGAGGGGCTGGGTCACGCCTGGAGTGGCGGGGCAGGCGGGCAGGCGTTTTCCGATCCGGCGGGGCCGGATGGGTTGAAGCTGGCGTTGCGGTTTTTTCTGGCGGTTGAGGGGTGAGAGCGTAGTCTTGACGCTGCCCAACGGTGATTAAGGCTCTCTTCAGGCCTGAGCCCTATCCCAAACTGACAGGCTCAATCACCACATCACTGGCCGGACAAGCCACGCACGGCAAGATCAGCCCCTCATCCCTCTCATCCAGACTCAACCCCGGCCATTCGATCCGATAGCGGATCGTCCCCGCATGCAGCCGGCTGGCGCAGGCGCGGCAGGTGCCGTTGCGGCAGGAGTTGGGCAGCGCCACGCCTTCGAGCAAGGCAGCTTCCAGCAGGCTCAGCGCCGCCGACGCGGCGAAGCGGGTATTGCCTGGCAGGACGCTTGCGGTGAATTCCGCGCGGTCGTCGGGCGCCACCGGCTCGCGTTCAGCCATGGTCCTCATCCTCCGCTTCCGGGAATTGGGCGCGTCCGTGGGTCGCGTCGCGCAGGGCGTCGCGCGCGGCGTCGAGCTGGGTTGCGGGCATGCGCAGGACCAGCGTGGCCAGCGCGCCATAGGCGGTGTCGGCCAGCGTGCATCCCGGCTGCGCATCGTAGTCGAGCCAGCGGCGCACGCGCGGCTCGTCGGCGTAGTCGACTGACACCGTCAGGGTGCCGTAGGCGATGCGTTCCACGCGCTCGGCCGTTTTCAGCGCGGCCGCGATGGCATCGGTGTAAGCGCGTACCAACCCGCCGGCCCCCAGCTTGACGCCACCGTAATAGCGCACCACCGCCGCCAGCACGCCGTCCAGGTCATGGTGGCGCACCACTTCCAGGATGGGCCGGCCGGCGGTGCCGGAAGGTTCGCCATCGTCGGACATGCCCGAGGCGCCGCCAGCCAGCAAGGCCCAGCACACGTGGGTGGCAGTGGGGTGCTCGGCGCGAAGCGCCTGCAGCGCCGCCATGGCGGCGTCACGGTCGGCAACGGGCAGCGCCAGCGCCAGGAAGCGGCTCTTGCGGATTTCGATCTCGGCCCGGACGGGGTTGGCTAGCGTGTAGGTGGGCAAGCGGAAGGGCGGAAGGAGGCAGAAACGGCGGCTGCCGGCATTCAACGGATCCGCGCCTGTGGAGCCGCGGATGCAAAGGGCAAGTGTACCGCAGCGGCATCCGGGACCAGGGCGATAGCACCGCTTTTGTGTTGTATCGTCAACTTGGTGTCACAAACGGCGCCTACGATCCGCTACGGCCATGCGCAATGCCGCCCGCCGCCCGCCTGTGCCAACTGGTGCCCGGCCCCGCCCGCAGGACCGGCGCAAATACGCAGTGAACAACATATCCCTTCCTTTTCCCCGGATCGAGAACATGCTTGAACAACCCAATGCAGGCCGCCGCAAGGCCCTGAAGCTCCTGGCCGGCGCGCCGATGCTGCCGCTTGGCCTTGCCTCCACCAGCCTGCTGGCAGGTTGCGGCGGTGGCGACGACGCTGTCGCCGCGCCGCTTCCGCCGGCCCAGGCGGCCACGTTCACCACGGCCGAATTCGTTGGCATGAGCGCGCCGACGCTGGCAACGCCCGACGCCATGGCGACCACCACGGTGGGCTCCAGCCTCAAGGTGTCGTTCAGCGACGGCAGCAGCCAGACCTACAAGCTGGCCTACCAGCCGTTCTTCATCACCGGCGACACCCTGCCCGACGGCAAGGGCGGCACCATCCTGGCCGGCGGCTACTACGACATCAACAACAAGCCGATCATGGACACCTCCGTGGCCGGCAAGGAACGCCAGTTCTTCTCCGACGCGCCGGACGGCAGCTCGCTGCTGACCCTGGCCAACCCGACCGTGCCCGGCATCAAGGGCAAGACGGTGTTTGCGGTGGTGCAGTTCGAGTACACCACGCGCAACCAGGGCAATGTCAGCATGTACGGCCTGCTGCCGTCGCCGATCGCGGTGGTGACGCTGGACCAGGACCCGGCCACCGGCAAGCTGACCCCGGTCAAGTACCACAATGTCGATACCTCGGGCGTCAACGGCCTGTGGATCACCTGCGGCGCCAGCCTGTCGCCGTGGAACACCCACCTGTCGAGCGAGGAGTACGAGACCGACCTGCTGAACGCCAGCGCGGTCACGCAGTTGCAGGGCTACAGCCAGAACCTGTACGGCGACCCGGCCCGCGCCAACGCCTACAACTACGGCCACCTGCCGGAAGTCACGGTCAACCCGGACGGCACCGGCACCATCAAGAAGCACTACTGCCTGGGCCGCATCTCGCATGAGCTGGTGCAGGTCATGCCCGACGAACGCACCGTGCTGATGGGCGACGATGCCACCAACGGCGGCCTGTTCCTGTTTATCGCCGACCGCGCCCGCGACCTGTCGTCCGGCACGCTGTACGTGGCCAAGTGGCACCAGACCTCGGGCGTGGGGCCGGGCAGCGCCACGCTGTCGTGGATCAGGCTGGGCAGCGCCACCAGTGCCGAAATCCGCGCGCTGGTCGACGGCGGCATCAGGCTGGCCGACATCATGGATGTCAGGACCACCGATCCCGCTGACGTCAGCTACACCCGCATCATCTACAACGGCAAGCCGAACTGGGTGAAGCTGATGCCGGGCATGGAAAAGGCCGCGGCGTTCCTGGAAACGCACCGCTACGCCGCCCTGGTCGGCGGCAGCCTGGGCTTTACCAAGATGGAAGGCACCACGGTCAACATCAAGGACAAGAAGGCCTACTCGGCCATGTCCCGCATCGAGTCGAGCATGCTCACGGGCAATGCCGCCAACGCCGGTGATATCCAGGTGGAAGGCCCGTACTCCGGCGCGGTCTATGAGCTGAACCTGAAGGGCGGCCAGGCCGACAAGACCGGCACGGCCATCAACAGCGAATGGGTGCCGGTCGACATGGCGGCGGTGCCCGCGCTGGTCAGCGAAGACCTGGGCGGTGGCAAGATGAAGCAGCAGGATGCGCTGGGCAACTTTGCCAACCCGGACAAGGTGGCCACGCCCGACAACCTGAAGTTCTCGGAAAAGCTGCGCACGCTGTTTGTCGGCGAGGACAGCAACACCCACGTCAACAACTTCCTGTGGGCGTACAACGTCGATACCAAGGTGCTCAGCCGCGTGCTGTCGTGCCCGGTCGGCGCCGAATCCACCGGCCTGCACGCGGTGGACGAGATCAACGGCTGGACTTATGTGATGAGCAACTTCCAGCACGTTGGCGACTGGGAGTCGCCGCTGCACGACAAGGTGCGGCCGGCGCTTGAAGCCAAGGTGATGGCCAACTACAAGGACCGCTTCGGTGCCGCCGTGGGTTACCTGACGGGCGACCCGACCGGCGTCAGGCTGGCCAAGGCCTGACGCGTCGCGCAGTGCCAGGATGAGGGCGGCGGGCTTCGGCCCGCCGTTTTTTACTGGGGCGCGATCGTCTAACATGGCAACTCCGGTTCACGCCCAGCCTCCCGCCCGTCATGCCTGACCAGCTTCCGCACATCCGCTCCGCGCGCCTCAGCCTGCTGCCCTTTCGTGGCGACGATGCAGCCGAGGCGTTTGCCTGCATCACCCCGACGCTTGCGCGATTCATGGACTGGGAGAGCCGTCGCCCTCGCCGGCGGCTTTCGAGGCCGTGTGGCAAGGCTGGCTGGCAGGCATGGCGCGAGGCTCGGAATTCGTGCTCACCATCCGGCGTGCCGACGACGGGCTGTTCCTGGGGCTGGCGGGATTGCACCATGCCGACACGCCCGCGCCGGAACTCGGCATCTGGATCCGCGAGGACTGCCACGGCCATGCCTTCGGCCTGGAAGCGGTCACTGCGCTGGCGCAATGGGCGCAGGACAACCTGTCGCCGGCGCACCTGGTCTATCCCGTGGCCGAACCGAACTGGCCCAGCCGCCGGATCGCAGAGTCGCTTGGCGGCACGGTCGTGGGCCAGGCCACGACGCGCAAGTTCGAGCGCTTGATCTACCGGATTCCGGGGCGCCGTTGACGCACTGCGGCAGCGCGCCCCCCGGCGCGCCGATTCTGCTACGCTAGGCGCTTTCCCCCGCTGAGCATGCCATCATGACCGGCTCGACCCAAGACCCCGATGCACGCCGCATGGCGCCCGCCACCGAGCGCAACCGCGAGCCGATCCTTGCGGTATTGCGCAAAGTGCTGCCCGCCAGCGGCACGGTGCTGGAAATTGCCAGCGGCACCGGCCAGCATGCCGTGCACTTCGCGGCAGCGTTGCCGGGACTGACCTGGCAGCCAAGCGATCCGGAAGCCGCCGCGCGCGCGTCGATCGCCGCGTGGACCGCGCATGCGGGCCTGGCCAATGTGCGCGCGCCGCTGGCGCTGGATGTCTGCCGCCAGCCGTGGGGCATCGACGCCGCGGATGCGGTGGTCTGCATCAACATGATCCATATCGCCCCGTGGGCCGCGGCCGAGGCGCTCTTCGCAGGCGCCGGCAAGCTGCTGGGCCCGGGCGGCGTGCTGTTCCTGTATGGCCCCTATCGCCGCGGCGGCGCGCATACGGCGCCCAGCAACGCCGCCTTCGACGCGCAGCTGCGCGCCACCGATGCCGACTGGGGCGTGCGCGACATGGAAGCCGTGATCGCGTTGGGCGAGGCGCAGGGCATGCGCTGCGACGAGCCGGTGCCAATGCCCGCCAACAACTTCAGCCTAACGTTCCATGTCAATGGAATCAAATAGTTAGCGTATTGTTGGGGCACTTTGGGGCATCTGTGACGATCTTCCCCGGATTCAGCGGCGCCCACTCGTTCCCGTCAGCAGCAACGCCGTGCGCCGCTCCCGCAGCCGTATGTGTGCGGCACCAGCGCCATCAGAACGCCTTGCTGATTTCCAGCCCGCCATAGAACGCGCGCGGCTGCCCACCGGTCTTCTTGACACCACCGTAGAAGCCAAGCTTCACGGTCTGGCCGAGCGAGATGCCGGTCAGCACCAGACCGCCCTGCGTGGAGTGGTAAAACGGGTCGCCGTGCTTGATGATCTCCGCGCCGGCCCACGCATCGCCGAAAATCTTGTAGAGAATCCGGCCGCGCGCCCAATACGCCTTGGGCCCGATGTTGTAGCTCGCGATCCCGTTGACGGCCCAGTGTTTCGCGAACTCCTGCTGGCCGAGGACTGTCAATGCCAGGCCCCATTCGCCGCCGTCGACACGGTTATCGGCGCCTTCTGGCGACACGCGATTGTAGCGATAGCGCGCACCGGCCGTGGCTTCAACCCAGCCGGTCTCCCAGCCTTTCTGTACGCCAAGCGCCGCCTCGGCCGACTGTCCGTTCACTGACACCGTCGTGCCGTTCGAGCCGTACTTGTAGTGGTAGTCGCTGACGACGAGCTTCTGGGTGAGGAAGGACACCGGCAGCCAATTGCCGGTGACACCAGCGTATTCGCTACGCTCACCTCCACCGGCGAAGCTTGCCCCGCCGAACAACGTGCCCGCCATGGCCGGCAACGGGACCATGGCCGCGCCACAGAGGGTCACGATGGCGAGAGCACGGTCGGCCCGAATATTCTTGCGCGTGTCCTGCGTCATTCGGCTTTTTTCTCTCATACCGTCGTCGCGTGCGGCGTAATGTTGTAAAGGTGGAAATCGCCGGTTGGCGTCGCTAGCCTGCCCGTGGGCGTCAGCCTGACCGTATGTTCCGTGGCCATGCCTTCCGTGGTACGACGCAACGTGGCACCAGTGTCCAGATCGAGTTCGATGCTGCTGAACAGCAGCGGCGCCGCGCCCTCGATCGTGGCGATGACCACCGGCAACACGCCGGCGCGCAGCGGCTGCATCAGCAGTCCCGGCGCCCAGTTCTGCGTCAGCAGTGGCGCGCCCCCGTCGCGGCTCAGCAATTCAGCCAGGCGAGTCAGAGGCGGAGTCTCGGTTTCAGAAAGGTTGCCCATTTCAAGCTGCAGCCGACTACCGTACAGGAACGTCTCGAGTGCGCCGGTGTTGCCCTGCGCATCCCAGTTAAAGCGCAGTCCCACTGTGGCCTCCCCGGCGACGCCCGACGCGGCCTTTCCCGCCCACGCCGCAGCTCGGTTGACGAAGGTCGCCACGGCCGCATCGCATACGATCAGATTGGGCAGGTGGATGGCCATGTTTACCGTGTCGCCGCGGGATAACGTTGGAATTGGCTCCCCGATGTAAAGCGCGCCGTTGGGGGAAAGGTCCGATGTCAAGCCAAGGTATGACTTGCCATCAAGGGTCAGCGTGATCGGCAGCCGCAGCGGGAAGCGGTACTCGGTGCGGCGGTTGCTTGCATGGCGGTGAGCGTAGACGGTCACCATCGCTGCCGTGAGAAGGGTCACGCAGGTCCATAGGAGCGTGACGAGGCCTGCACCGACCGGAATGCTCCCTGTATGCATCCGGTACAGGCCTATCGGCACGCTGATTGCCGTAATCCCCGCCAGCGCAAGCACCGGCGACATCCAGAGCCACATCCTGCCTGTATCGGAAAGCTGCTTGTCGGTCACGGCGAACGGGATGTTGCGACGAAACAGTCCAACGCTCGTTGACATGAAGGCAAAGAATCGAGTCATGGCGTACTGCTCGCTGAGAAGCAGCGAGTTGTAGCCGCGTCCCAGCTCAAGGTGAACCAACATCGACAGCAGGTAGTACAGGCAGAACAGCAGCAGGAAGGTGTTGAGCGATGAGACTATGGGTAGGTCGCCCGAGAGAAATACTGCCGGCGGTGTCAGAAAGAAAACAAGCTTCTGCCAACCTTCGAAGAAGAAAAGTGCCGAGGCGAAATAGTTGAGTCGCTGGCCCAGCGTCAGGCCCCGGCTGAAAAGAATTCTTTCGCGCCGGAATACCTGCATCGATCCCATTCCCCAACGCATGCGCTGCTTCAGGTAGGTGTCAATGCTGTGCGGCGCCAGGCCAAAGGCAAGTGATTCGGCGTAGTACACAGACTTGAATCCCAGCTTGTGCAGCTTGACTGCCGTATGGACATCCTCCGTAACGGTCTCGGTGGCGAAGCCGCCGATTCTCTCCACCGCGGAACGTCGGATAACCGCACAACTGCCGCAGAAAAAGGCCGCATTCAGTGCGTCCTTGCCGCGCTGTATGACTTTGAAGAAGAGCGCCTGCTCATCCCAGACCCGCTTCTTTCCGACGCGGTGGTTGAACGAGTCGATATTGAAGAAGTCTTGCGGTGTCTGCACGAACGCAACGTCTGCATCGAGGAAGAATCCCAGTGTCTTCACCAGGAAATCCTTGCGAGGAGCATGGTCGGCGTCGAAGATCGCAATGAAGTCGCCTTCGCAGAACTGCAGCGCGTGGTTCAGGTTGCCGGCCTTGGCGTGGGAGTTGTTATCGCGGGCGAGGTAGCGGCAGCCAAGATCCTCGGCCAGCTTGCGCATGTCTGGCCGCCGGCCGTCATCCAGTAGCCAGGTAACATGCGGGTACTCCATCCGCGTGGCCGCCAGCAGCGTACGACGCAGCAGCTCCACGGACTCGTTATAAGTGGGCACGAACACATCGACCTTCAGTCCCGCTGGCGGCGGTACTACCTCCCGCACGCTGAGCCGGAAGGTCATCAGCACGAACAGAAGGCCGCTCAGGTATCCGTAGACTTCAGCGGCATACAGCGGCAGAGACAGCCACGGCGCGTCCATGTTGACGGTTCCTACGCGCCAGGCGAGATACGCGAATCCGCAAGACACATAGACGGCCACTAGCCAGGCGATATAGCGTTTGGGCTGCTCAGTCTTCATGTTGGCTTCCAATGGGCGCGGTGCCCGTCGAGCTACAAGCGGAGAGCATGTCGGCATAGTCATCCGACTAGTCCGCATGGTGCCATAAGAGGGAGCTCTTTGACGACCCGATGTCGCATCGGGCGGTTGTTGTTTATTTCTGATATGAAGACCATTTAAGGCAGGGGCGAGGGATTTCGGTCACTGGCCAGCATTCGGCCTGCACGGCGCTTTGCTCTAGAATCATCCCGTCATTCGATCCTGCGATGCCAGCGCCTTACAGGCCTGCGGCATCGCGCCCGCCACGGAGAACACCATGAAGGTCCAGAACATCCTGCAGACGATCGGCAATACCCCGCATATCCGCATCAACCGCCTGTTCGGCAACGGCCACGAGGTCTGGATCAAGTCAGAGCGCAGCAACCCCGGCGCCTCGATCAAGGACCGCATCGCGCTGTCGATGGTGGAAGACGCAGAACGCCGTGGCGTGCTCAAGCCGGGCGGCACCATCATCGAGCCGACCTCGGGCAATACCGGCATCGGCCTGGCCATGGTGGCCGCGGTCAAGGGCTACAAGCTGGTGCTGGTGATGCCCGACAGCATGTCAGTGGAACGCCGCCGCCTGATGCTGGCTTATGGCGCCACCTTTGACCTGACCCCGCGCGAGAAGGGCATGAAGGGCTCGATCGCTCGCGCCGAGGAACTGGTTGCGGCCACGCCGGGCGCATGGATGCCGCAGCAGTTCGAGAACCCGGCCAATGTCGACGTGCACGCGCGCACCACCGCGCAGGAAATCCTGAATGACTTCCCCGAGGGGCTGGATGTGCTGATCACCGGCGTCGGCACCGGCGGCCACCTGACGGGCTGCGCCCGCGTGCTCAAGGACAAGTGGCCGCAGCTCAAGGTCTTTGGCGTCGAGCCGGTGGCCTCGCCGGTGATCTCCGGCGGCGCGCCGGCGCCGCACCCGATCCAGGGCATCGGCGCGGGCTTTATCCCGAAGAACCTCGATACCTCGTTGCTCGACGGCGTGATCCAGGTCGATGCCGAGCCCGCGCGCGAGATGGCACGCCGCTGCGCGCGCGAGGAAGGCATCCTGGTCGGCATCTCGTCCGGCGCCACGCTGGCCGCGATCGCGCAGAAACTGCCCGAGCTGCCGGCCAACGCGCGCGTGCTGGGCTTCAACTACGACACCGGCGAGCGCTACCTGACCGTCGAGGGGTTCCTGCCCGCCTAAGCAGACGCAAGCGCCCGGCCTTTGCGGCCCGGGCGCTCAGAACGCTTCATTGATCTGGAAGTAGACCCCGCGCGTGCGCCGCCCGAAGCCGGCATCGAGCCGCACATTGACGCCGAACGGGAGCCTTTCAGCGCGACGACAGGCCGTGCCGCTTGTGCCAGTCCGCCAGCGATTCTTCCGGCCAGGTGTCGCAGTGCACATGGCCTTTGCCCTTGGGCACGTCGACCCAGGGCGCGACCGATTCCAGCGAGGCCTCCACCACCTCCGGCGGGCGCGGCAGCGGCGTGTCGATGGCCGATGCATGCGGATATACCAACTCCGGCCAGCGCGGGTCCCAAAGCCACAGCGCGCTGCCGCATTTCACGCAGAAATGCCGCTGCGCCGGCGAGCGCCGCGCGCGCTTGCCGGGTTCGCGCAGCACGGCGTGGTAAATGCCCAGGTGCTTGCGCCCGCGCACGCGCAGCGTGGCCGCGTCGCCGCCGATGTTGATCGCGTAGCCGCCACCGCCGGCCGTCTTGCGGCAGATCGAGCAATGGCAATGCATATACGGACTGGGTGAATCGGATTCAAGCGAGAAGTGGACCGCGCCGCAATGGCAGGAGCCGTCGAGATGCATGGTATGGGCCTTTGCACGGTGGCGTTCAGGACAGTCCATTGACTGTAGAAAACCCCCGGCAAAGTGCCAAGGCGGCGGTGATGGCTAACGCGCCTTGCGGAATGTCAGGTTGATGCGCAGCCGCCCCAGCAGCGGATGGTCGCCGTCGGCCAGCGGCGCCACGCCGTGGAAGGCCAGCCGCGACGGCCCGCCCCACACCACCACGTCGCCATGCGCCAGCCGCACCCGCTGCGGGCGGTCGGCGCGGCGCATGCCGCCGAACAGGAACACCGCGGGCAGTCCCAGCGAGACCGAAACGATGGGCGCGCTGAAATCGCGCTCGTCGCGGTCCTGGTGCAGCGAGAGCCGGGTGCCCGGCTCGTAGCGATTGATGAGGCAGGCATCCGGTTCGAAACCGGCAAAGCCCGCTTGCGCCGCGGCGGTGGTGGCCAGCTGCCGGAAACTCGCAGGCATCTCCGGCCACGGCTTTCCGTTCAGCGGATCGATGGGGTCATAGCGATAGCCGCGCGCATCGGAGACCCAGCCGACCGTGCCGCAGTTGACCATTGCCACCGACATTGTCAGCCCGCCGGGGGTGATCATGTGCCGCCAGGGCGCAAGCGCGATGATGGCCTGGACATCGGCCAGCAGCACTTCGGCATCCGCACGGGCCAGGCCGCGCAGGACTACGGCGCCGTCGGCGAGGGACTCGATGGTTGGTGTAGCGGGGTTCGGGCCGTCGAGGCTGTCGAAAAGATCAAAGGTCATGGGGCAGGTGGCCGGATACACATGCTGCGGCAATCCCATGCATTGTGCTCCTTACCTGCCCTTGTTGCAGGCAAGTCAGTGGAGCGCAATTGCAGCCATTTATTCCGCGCGCCTTTGCTGCTGCAGAATCAGCTTGCCGGTGGTTTGCTCCCCTCTCCCGGTTGCGGGAGAGGGAGCACCCAGGCGGTTATCCAACACCGGTTGCTCCTGCTATCCCTTCAAGGGACCCCGTTACACAGTGATTGATCAGGCAAACGTATCGATCTCGCCACGCCCAAGCACACGCGCGGGACGCACCGTCGTACTGGCCCCTGCCGCCGGCTCAACAGCCGCCAGCGTGCCGCTACCAAAGCCGGTTTGCCCGCGCCCATTCCCCGGCGCTTGCTGTTGCTGCCCGTTCCCATTGCCCGCCTGGCTGGCAAAGGCGTCTGCGCCCACCGAGGTCTGGCCAAGCTGGATGCCATTCTCCGACAGCGCGGTGCGCAGGTGCGGCAGCGCCGCTTCCACCGCGGCGCGCACGGCCTGGTGGGGCGAGACGAACTGGGCCTGGGCCTGGTCGTTGACCACGTTGAGCACGACCTTGAGCGGCCCGAGATCGGGCGGGTTCAGCTGCAGTTCGGCGCGTTGCTGGCCTTGCGTGCTCATGCGGATCATCTGCTGGCCAAGGGCCTGCGGCCACTGGCTGTCGTACAGCTGCGGGGTGACCACCGGACGGGCGGAGGCGGCGGCAGCGGCTGCAGTAGCCGACGGGGTGGCCTGGCCGGCCAGCGCGGCGGCCACGGCTTGTGTGTTGTCGGGGCTGGCCGCGCCAGCCTCGCCGGTGCGGGCGGCAGCCTGTGCGACGGCGAACGGCGTTGCCGCGGGCCTGGCATCGGCCGTGCCGGGGCTGGCGGCGAGCGGATCGGCGCGGTGCTGGGCGATGCCGCTGTCCGGGCGATTGCCCGATCCGCCGGCAGACTGGCCGCTGGCGTCCTGCTGGACCGCGAGCACGTCGCCCGGGATGGCCTGGGCCGTGCCGGTCTTGCCGTCGGTGCCTGCGCTGGTGCTGGCCTGCATCGCGGCGCGCTGGGATGCGATGGTGGCCAGCGTGTCGGCTACCGAAGGCTGTGCTGGCCGGGCTTCGGTGGTGACGACCTGCAGCGTTTCCGGCAGTGGCGTGGCGGCCGCCGGCATGGCATCGGCCGGGGCATCTGCCGTGGCCGGCTGCGCGGCATTTGCCAGTGCCGCCTGCAGTGCGGCGGCGCCGGTGTCGGCAACGCCGGCGATGGCGGAACCCGCCGCGCCGGCCGGCGCGGCAGCGGGGCTGGCCGGGGCTGCGGCGGGAAGCATCAGGGCCAGGGCCGCTGCGGCAGCGGCTGCGGCATCCGTCGGCGTGGCCGCCGCGGTGTCATCCTGGTCCTGGTCTTCATCCTTGTGGCCGGCCGCGGGCTTCTTGCCGGCCGCGGCGGCTGGCTGCGGCTTGCCGGCGTCGGCCTGCGCCGCGGGCTGGCGCGATGCGGGCTGGTCGCGCGCGGCGGCTTCCCTGGCCGGCGGCGCGGGCGCCTTGCTGCTTTCGCGGGCGCGCGACAGCGCGTCGCCGAATCCGCTCGCGGTTGCATCGGCGCTGGCGCGCCTGGCGCCCTCGACCGCATTGGCGGCGCTGCTGACAATCTGGCTGATATCGATCATGGAGTTGGCTACGGGGGTGGCCCGGGTCAGGCTTCGCTGAGACGGCTGGCCGTGGTGCGGGCCAGGCGGGCGGCGTATTCGTCGTTGGCGCGCTGCTCGCGGCGCGCGGCAACCTGTTCTTCCTTCGCTTCGGCGCGCGCGATCAGTGTGTCGAACGAGTTCAGGCGGCGCTTCTGGTGCTGCCAGTGGTTGCGCCCTGCCAGCAGGTCGGCTTCGGCCTTGGCCAGCGCCGCGCCCTGCTGGCGGATGGCATGGTCGAGCGAATCGAGAAAGCGCGAGAAATCCTGCCAGCGGCTGGAGGTCATGCCTTCGGCGGCCACCATCTGCATGCGCGCGCGGTACTCATGGCGGTACTCGGTGAGCTGGTTGAGCTGCTGCTCAGCCTGCGTGCGCAGTCCCTGCAGCCTGCCCAGCTCGCGCGCGGCGGCGTCGGTATCGTTCTGGGCGAGGTCAGCCAGCGTATTAAGCGGTGAATGCTTGAGCATGTTCACTCCTGTCGAAGAGGCTGTGAAGCTGAGCGATGGCGTCGTCGTAGCCGGCGCGCTCGTGGATGTCCTGCTGCAGGAAGGCTTCCATGCGCGGGTGCAGGCGCATCGCCAGGTCCAGCTCCGGGTCGTTGCCCGGCACATAGGCACCCACGCTGATCAGGTCGCGGTTGCGCTGGTAGCGCGACATCAGCTGCTTGAAGCGCCGCACCGAGCCGAACTGCTCCTGCGGGATCAGCGCGGTCATGGCGCGGCTGATCGATGCTTCCACGTCGATGGCCGGGTAGTGGCCGGATTCGGCCAGGCTGCGCGACAGCACGATATGGCCGTCCAGGATGGCGCGCGCGGAATCGGCGATCGGGTCCTGCTGGTCGTCGCCTTCGGTCAGCACCGTGTAGAACGCGGTGATCGAGCCGCCCCCTTCGGGGCCATTGCCGGTGCGCTCGACCAGCGTCGGCAGCTTGGCAAAGACCGAGGGCGGATAGCCCTTGGTCGCCGGCGGCTCGCCGATGGCCAGCGCGATCTCGCGCTGCGCCATGGCGTAGCGCGTCAGCGAATCCATGATCAGCAGCACATGCTGGCCCTGGTCGCGGAAATACTCGGCCAGCCGCGTTGCATAGGCGGCGCCCTGCATGCGCAGCAGCGGCGAGGTATCGGCCGGCGCGGCCACCACGACTGATCGTGCGCGGCCTTCGGGGCCAAGGATGTTCTCGATGAACTCCTTCACTTCGCGGCCGCGTTCGCCGATCAGGCCGACCACGATCACGTCGGCGCTGGTATAGCGCGCCATCATGCCGAGCAGCACGCTCTTGCCCACGCCCGAGCCCGCGAACAGGCCCATGCGCTGGCCGCGTCCGACGGTCAGCATGCCGTTGATGGCGCGCACGCCGGTATCGAGCACAGTCTCGATCGGTGCGCGCATCAGCGGGTTGATCTGCTCGCCGGCCAGCGGCACTTCCATGGCGGCGGTGATCGGGCCCAGCCCGTCGAGCGGACGGCCCGCGGCGTCCAGCACGCGGCCCAGCAGGCCGGCGCCAACCGGCAGGCGCTTGGAGCCCGGCTCGCGCGGCGTGGCGGTGCCGGCCGGCTGCGGCGATGGTTCCAGCGGATAGACGCGCGCGCCCGGCAGCAAGCCCACCACATCCGATTGCGGCATCAGGTAGAGCCGGTCGGCGCCAAAGCCCACCACCTCCGCCTCCGCGGTGCGCGGGGCATTGCTGTCGGTGGTGAACTGCCCCGCGGGCAGCTCGATCAGGCAGTCGCTGCCCACGGGCAGGCGCAGGCCCACGGCTTCCAGCACCAGGCCCGCGGCGCGTGTCAGGCGGCCGCAGCTGCGCTTGCTGTCGAGCCCGGCGATGCCGGCCGCGGCGCTGTCCAGCGCGCCGATCCAGCGTTGCGCATGGGGCAGTCCCTGATCCGGTGCGGGCGTGGCTTGCGCGGCGGCGTCAGGCATGTGGCGGCTCCCATGGATCGTCGCGGCCCAGCGCCTTGACCACGCGCGTCCAGCGCGTGGGCAGCGTGGCATCGCGCTCGCCGCTGGCGGCGCTGGCGATGCAGCCGCCGCGCGCCACCGACGTATCGGCGCGCACGGCCCAGCCCGCCGCCGCCAGTTCGCCATGCAGATGGGTTTCCACCAGCGCCACGTCGTCGGGATGCAGCAGCAGGCTGGGCGATCCGCACAGCGCGGGTTCGCTGGCCAGCAGCTCGCGCACGGCCGGCAGCAGCACCGCGGGGTCGTCGGCAAGCGCAGTGCGCACCAGCTGGCGCGCCACGTCCAGCGCCAGCGACACCAGCGCGCGCGAGACCTGGTCGTCCACGCCGCTGAGCGCGCTGCGGAAGTTGGTGGCCAGCGCCTGCAGTTGCGTGGCCTCGTTGCGTGCGGCTTCGAGGCCGCGGGCGTAGCCCTCGCGGTGGCCGTCGCCGTAGCCCTGGGTCTGCCCCTGGGTGTAGCCCTGGGCATAGCCTTCCTTGCGCGCGCCTTCGCGCATCGCGTCGAGCGCCTCGAAGTCGATCGGCGGCGGTGCGGGCTCGGAGGGCATGGCGGCCAGGGCTTCGGGCGGCTCGCTTTCGCGGGGATCGAGCGAGCCCATCTGCCAGCGCTGCCAGCCGGCCGCGCCGCCACGGGCGCGCCGCGGAGGCTCGAACGGCGCAAAGCCGCCGGGTTCGGCGGCCGCGCCGTTGCCGGCAAGGGAAGAGAGCGGGTCGCCGCGCGGCGCGTGGCGTGCGGCCTGGCCGCGCTCAGGGTTTGCCTTAGACATAGGCATCGTCGCCTCCGCCGATCTGCACTTCGCCCGCATCCGCCAGGCGTCTTACCACCTGCAGGATGGCCTTCTGCTCGGCCTCGACCTGCGACACGCGCACCGGGCCCAGCGCGTCCAGGTCCTCGCGCAGCATCTCGCCGGCGCGGGTGGACATATTGCGGATGAACTTGTCGCGCAGTTCCTGCGGCGCGCCCTTGAGCGCGACGATGAGCGACTCGGTGGCGATTTCCTTGAGCACGCGCTGGATGCCGCGGTCGTCGACCTCCAGCAGGTTCTCGAACAGGAACATCTCGTCGATGATTTTCTGCGCCAGGTCGCCGTCGTGCAGGCGCACGCCGTCGATGACGGCCTCTTCGTGCGCGGTGCTCATCAGGTTGATGATCTCGGCCGCGGTGCGCACGCCGCCCATGCGGCTGCGCTTCAGGCTCTGGCCCGCCAGCAGCTTGGTCAGCACGTCGGTCAGTTCCTGCAGCGCGCCCGGCTGCACGCCGCCGAAGGTGGCGATACGCAGGATCACGTCGTTGCGCAGGCGGTCGGTGAACAGTGCCAGCACTTCTGACGACTTCTGGCGGTCCAGGTGGATCAGGATGGTGGCGATGATCTGCGGGTGCTCGTCGCGGATCAGCTCGGCAATGGCCGTGGCGTCCATCCAGTTCAGCGAATCGATCCCGCCGCCCGGATCGCGCGACTCCAGGATGTCTTCGATCACCGACTGGGCGCGTTCCTCGCCCAGCGCCTTGTTCAGCACGCTGCGGATAAAGGCGTTGGAATCGACGTTCAGGGCCAGGTACTGCTCGGTCTCGGCGCGGAACTCGCCCAGCACCTCGGCCATTTCCTCGCGGGTGACCGAGCTGAGTGTGGCCATGGCCGAGCCCAGTTCCTGCACTTCGCGCTGCGACAGGTGCTTGAACACCTCGGCCGCGGCATCCTCGCCGATCGCCATCATCAGGACGGCGCTCTTTTGCAGGCCAGATTCGGAGATGCCCTTAGCGGTTGTCATTGGCAATCCAGTTCTTGATCACGCTGGCGACCAGGCGCGGGTCGCGCTGTGCGGCGTCGCGCACCAGCGCGAGGTCGCTTTCATACTTGGCGGCAAGCCGCAGGATCTCCGGGTTGGCGGGCTCGTCCGGCGGCAGCAGCACTGCCTCGGTCTCGTCCTTGGCTTCCGGTGCCGGCAGCGGCGGCGAGGTGTAGCGGCGCAGGATCGGGCGCGCCACCTTGAACCACACGAACAGCGCCAGCACTGCCAGCAGCAGGTAGCCAGCAAGGGTCTTGCCCAGCTCGATCATGTCGGGCTGCTTCCACAGCGGCACCTCGGGCGCGGCCTTGTCGCGCTCGGCGGTGAACGGGCTGTTGACTACGTTGATGGAGTCGCCGCGGTCGGCCGAGAACCCCATCGCCTCCTTGGTCAGGTTCTGGATCTGCGCCAGCAGTGCCGGCGGCAGCGGTTCGGCCACGAGCTTGCCCTTGGCATCGGCCTGCTGGCGGTAGTTGACCACCACCGCCACCGACAGGCGGCGCACGCCGCCCGGTGCCTGCTGCACGTGGCGCACGGAGCGGTCCAGTTCGTAGTTGACGGTGGAGTCGCGGCGATTGCTGCTGGGGCCGCCGGAAGCCGTGGAACTGGCGCCCTGGGCCCCCTGGCCTGGCTGGGCAGCCTGCCCCGGCTGTCCCGGTTGCGCGGCAGCCGGAGCGCCGGCCTGTCCCGGCGCCTGGCCCGCACGCGGCGTCTGCGGCGTGGTCACGGGCGCGGCGGCGGCAGCCGGCGGCTGGTTCGACAGCGCGCCGGGCACGCCGCCCGGCGGCGTGACACCCTGCTGGGTCGACTCGCTGGTCTGCTGGCTGCGGATCGCCGAGCGGGTCGGGTCCTGGTTGGGCTTGTAGCTCTCGTCGGTGTGCTCGACGATGGAAAAGTCCACGTCGGCGGTCACCTGCGCGCGCACGTTGTCCTTGCCGACGATCGGCGTCAGGATCGCTTCGATGCGCTTCAGGTAGTTCTGCTCCAGCGCCTGGACGTACTTGAGCTGGGTCGCGTCGAGCATGCGCTCGTTGCCACTGTTCGACAGCAGGTTGCCGTGCTGGTCGACGATCGAGATCGACTTGGGCGTCAGCTCCGGCACGCTCGACGACACCAGGTGGCTGATCGCAGCGACCTGGCCTTCATCGATGGCGCGGCCCGGGTACAGCTGCAGCACGATCGACGCGGTCGGCTTCTGGCGCTCGCGCACGAACAGCGTAGGCTTGGGGATGGCCAGGTGCACGCGGGCGGACTGCACCGCGGCGATGGATTCGATCGAGCGCGCCAGTTCGCCTTCCAGCCCGCGCTGGTAATTGACCTGCTCGGCAAACTGGCTGATGCCGAACTTCTGGTTGTCCATCAGCTCCATGCCGGCCGTGCCGCTCTTGGGCAGGCCCTGCGATGCCAGGCGCAGGCGCGTCTCATGCACCTTCTCGGCCGGCACCATGACCGCGCCGCCGCCTTCGGCGAACTTGTACGGCACGTTCATCTGCTGCAGCGACTGCAGCACCGCGCCGCCATCGCGCTCGGACAGGTTGCTGTATAGCACCTTGTAGTCCGGGCTGCGCGACCACAGCACGCCCACCGCTATGGCCGCGGCCAGGGCGGCGCCGGCCAGCATCAGCGGCAGCTTCGGGTTGGCCTTCAGGCGCTCGATCACTTCTGCCGGGCGCCCGGGCAGTGCCACGGTCGCGGTCATGCGCGTGCTCCGGATCCGGCGCCGCGATGCTGGCGACGGCACGGGCGATGCTGACCGCCTTGGTCGTCGGCGCGGCTCACGGCACGGCTCACATTACGCTGCAGAGAAAACACGCGTACTCCCGAATCGATGGTTGTCTGGTGATTTCCGGAGCCAGCACAGGACGGCCGCCCGCGCTCTTCCGGCACGATGGCAATGATCGGCCAGACTTGAGCGCGACAATCCGGCGAACAGACGCGGTTTTTTGTCCGATTTCGGCCCATGGGAGGACGGAGACGGCGGGTACTCTGCGGGGGCTGAAACTGGGTGCGAACCGCCTGAGGCCCTCCTGCCGGCAGGCTGCTCTGCGATGCGAGGGGCGCGCCACAAGACGAACTCTGCCGGTGGACCGGCATACGACGAGCCAAATGACCACTATCTCTTCCATCGAGGGCATGCTGCAGCAACTGCGCGGGATGTCCCAGGTTGCCTCGGGCAACAGTGCCAGCCAGTCCGCCGCGCCGGTCGGCGGCGGCTTTGCCGGCGAGCTGCAGCGCTCGCTGGGGCGCATCAACGCCGCGCAGGAACGCGCCTACGGCCAGGCCGAGGCGTTCGAGCTGGGCAAGCCCGGCGTGGCGCTCAATGACGTGATGATCGACCTGCAGAAGGCCAATGTGTCGTTCCAGACCGGGGTGCAGGTGCGGAACCGGCTGGTGGCGGCTTACCAGGAAATGATGAATATGGCGGTGTAAGCCTACCGGCCTGCCTCTAAAGCAAAAAGCCCCTGGGCGCGCAAGCGGCCAGGGGCTCTTGTCGTCAGGGAGGCCTGCCGGGTCAGGCCTGCGCTTCAGCGCCTGCGTCCCTGCCCGCTTCAAGGTGGTAGATCCACGCCAGCAGTTCCGCCACGGCCACATAGAGCTGCGGCGGCACGTGGCTGTCCAGGTCGACCTGCATCAGCAGGTTCACCAGGGTGGGTGAATCGTGGATATAGACGCCCGCTTCGCGCGCGCGCGCGATGATGGCTTCGGCCACCACGCCATAGCCCTTGGCGACCACGCGCGGGGCCCTGTCGCTGTGCTGGTAGGACAGCGCGATCGCCGCGCCGCGGTCTTGCGCCGCTTCGCTCATCGCGCCGCTCCTTCCATCATGTTGTCCTGGGTCTGCACGCTCAGGCGCTGCAGCACGATGCCCTGCGCCTCCAGCTGGTTGCGCAGCAGCGGCCGTGCCGCGATCAAACGCGCCGCGACATCGGTCTCGGGCGTTGCCACGCGGGCGTCGAGCCCTGCCGGCCCCAGTGTCAGCACCGCTTCGACGATGCCGAGGCTCGGCAATTGCAGCCGCAGGCGGCTGGACCATTGGCGGGTGCTGTCGTCATGGGTTTGCGCCGCGCCATCCGCATCGGGGCGCAGCAGCTCCCACGCCATCGGCACGCCGGGCCAGGCTTCGCCGGCAAAGCGGAACTGCTGCGTGGCAAGCAACTCCAGCTGCTGGCGGACCACGCCTTCGGTTGCCGGATGGATGGCCGGGCCGGCTGCCGCGGCCTGCCGGCCGGCGTCCGCCGAGGCGGTGTCCGGCAGGCCAGCACGCGCCGCGTGGGGGATGAGGCTGTCCGGCGCGCCAGCCTCCGCGGTGGTCTGGTAGGCCTGCGTGGCCAGCGCCGCGGCGGACTGGCGTTGGGCCCCCGGTCCGGCAGCGGCTT
Organism: Cupriavidus sp. FW305-46; assembly: GCF_058787075.1. Lineage (NCBI taxonomy): Bacteria > Pseudomonadati > Pseudomonadota > Betaproteobacteria > Burkholderiales > Burkholderiaceae > Cupriavidus > Cupriavidus sp. FW305-46. The sequence continues at coordinate 24,247 of NZ_JBYSZI010000001.1, read as the reverse complement.
CGCGGCTGTAGGCCGCCGTGGTGGCGGCGCCTTGCCGCAGCGCCTGTTCCGCCGCCGCATGGCTATGGGCCACGCGCGGATTGCCGGCCGAGGCCAGCGCTTCAGCCAGCACCTGCGAGGCCGGAATCAGCGGCGGCGCCGAGGGCCGCGCCGGCTCTGCCGCTACGGCACCGCCGGCATAGGTCAGCAGCGAAGACGGCGGCGGTGTTGCCGCGGCTTGCGCAGTGCCACCTGGAGCAGCCGCTCGGGCCGGCACCGGCACTTGCGCCTGCGGCTCCTGGCGGATGCCGGGCAACGCGCGCGCGCCGGCAACCCACTGCGCCAGGTGCGATTCGTAGAACAGGCCGCTCTGCCCGACCGTGTTGGCAAGGGCCGCCGCGGCGGCCTGCGCGGACGCTGGCGTGGGCGCGGCGGCCAGCAGCGGGCCGGCGCTGCGCACCGGCTGGGCCTCGGTACCGTCCATCACCGCCAGGATGGCGCGCGCCGCCGCGCTCAGCGATTCCTGCGTCGAAGTGCCCGGCAGCAAGGTAGCCTGGCCTGCCAAGGCGTTGGGACCGGTGGCCTGCTGGCTGTGGCGGATCGCCTGGCCGGTGGAGTTCTGGACATTCGACTCGGTGGCCTCGGGCACGGGCTGCAGCGCCGCCAGCTTGTCGATGGCAAGCGCGGTGCGCAGCGGTTGCGGGTCCGGGGCCTGACCGGGTGTCAGGCCTGGAGGCAGATGGATGCCGGTCATACGGGCCGTGTGAATGCAGACGGCGGGCTTTCCGGCCCGCCGCGGTGAGTAGCGCAGCGGTCAGGCTGCGTCAGGCGGTGGCGCCGTAGGCGGCGGACAGTTCGATCTGGCGGCGCGAGCTGGTCAGCATGTCGCCTAGCTTCTTCAGCTGCGGCATGGCCAGGTCGCGGATGCGGGCATCGTAAGTGAGGATGCGGTCCAGCAACTGGTAGCGGCGCATGCGCTCCGCATCGGAGAACGGTGCCTCGTGGTCCATCTGGCGCAGGCGGTCCACCAGGGCCAGGTAGCCCTGCTGCAGCGCGGTGACGGTGTCCCAGTCAGCTGCCTGGGCGGCTTCGTGCATGCGTGCGGACAGCGCGAGGATTTCCTCGTAGCAGTCCACGATCGGGGAAAACTCGGGAAGGGAAGCCATGTCAGTTGTCCTGCAAGGCGGGTTGCTGATTTGCGGCCGCGGCCGTGTCGTCGATCTGCGCCCAGGCCGAAGCCAGGCTTTCGAGCAGCGTGTCGACCTCGGCCAGCAGGGCCGCGTCGCTGCGCAGGTTGGCCAGCATCAGCCGGCGCACCATGTACTCGTACAGGGATTCGAGGTTGGCGGAGATCTCGCCGCCAGCCTCATGGTCGAGCACGGCGCGCAGGCCGTTGTCGATGATGTCGATGGCTTTGGAGATGGCGTTGCCGCGTTCGGCAATGTTGCCGCCTTCCAGGTGGAACTTCGCCCGCGCTATGGCTGCGCGTGCGCCGTCGTAGAGCATGGCGATCAGCTTGTGCGGGCTGGCGCTCATGGCACCGGTCTGGACGCCGACCTGGGCGTAGGCATTGATGGCGTGACGTGCGTACATGAATGGACCTCGCTATGGGAAAGGCACTGCGCCCGGTCACGGGCGCCCTGCGGCAGCTTACTTCTTGCCCGCGTTGTTGAGCGCGTTGAACTGCTGTGTCAGGTAGCTGCTGGTCTGGTTCATCTGCGATACCACCAGGTCCAGTTGCGTGAACTGCTTGCGGTAGCGCTCCATTGTGTCGGTGATGCGGTCCTGCTGCTTGGCGTAGTCGGCGGCGATGTCCTTCAGCGTCTTGTTGATGCCGTCCTGTGCCGACTTCAGCGCGCCGTCGGTGGCGCTGAAGCTCTTGATCGTGTCGGAGATCTGGCGGCCATAGCCACCGGTCTTGCCGTCGCCGCCAAACAGCTGCGTCACGCCGGGAAGGTTCTCGTTCAGCGCCTTCGTCAGCTTGCTGTCGTCCACGGAGATGGTGCCGTCCTTCTGGAACGACACGCCGATCTGAGAGAGGCTGTTGAGCGTTGCGCCTCCGGTTTGCGGCGTGTTCAGGACACCGCGCAGACGGATCTGGATGTTGCGCAGCACAGCGTCCCCGGTCAGCGCGGAGCTGGTGCCCTCGCTGGCATCAAATGCCGTCAGCTTGGCAGCTGTGGACTGCAGATTGTTGTAGGCCGTGGCGAACGCAGTGACCGCCGCCTTCATGGAATCCGTGTCACGGGTGACCGAGACGGTGCTGGTGCCTGTCTTGTTCAGCGTCAGCGTGACACCCTGCACGGCGTCGGTGACGGCGTTCTTGGCGCTGGTGACGGCGATGCCGTTGACCGTCAGGTTGGCATTGGTGCCGCGTACCGTTTCTCGCACCCCGTTGGCCGTGGTGCCCGATGCGTTCATGGCTGCGGGGTCGAAGCCGATCAGGTTCTGGAGATCGCCGTCGCTGCTGGAGATCTTCATGCTGTTGGACTCGCCGGTGTTGCTGGAGGTCATTACCAGACGGTAGGGCGTGCCGCTGCCATCGTTCACGATGCTGGCGGTGACGCCGATGTTCGCCTTGTTGATGGCGTCGCGGATGCCTTGCAGCGAGTTGTTGCTGCTGTCGATGGTGACGGTCTTGGTCGATCCCGCGGTGGGCGTGAAGCCGGGCGTGCCATAGCTGCCGGTCGCGCTGTCGTAGCCGGTCACCTGGCCGAACTCGAACGACAACGTGGCGGGCAGCGTGCCGGTGACAACTGCGCCGGTCTGGCTCGCCTGGCCGCCGCTGACCAATGACTGCGCCTGGGCCAGGCTCGTCACATTGACCGAATAGCTGCCGGCCACGGCCGATGTGCTCGTTGCGACGCCAAGCACTTCGGTATTGCTGGTCGTGGCCTTGACTGAGCTGAACGTCGCGGCTTCGGACAGTTTGGCGGCGGATGCCTGAAAGGCGGACAGGACGCTTTGCAGCGTGCCATAGGCGGACAACTTGGCCTGGTAGGCGGTCTGCTGGTTCTTCAGCATCGTCAGCGGCGCGCTTTCCGCGGTGGTCAGCTTGTCGAGCAGACCTTGCAGATCCAGGCCGGAAGCGCTGCCCAGGGAGGAGATGGATGCCATGGCTGTACCTCGTTTCTTATTAACGTCTTCAGGGAGATCGGAGAGACCTTCTTGTCTTCCTGGCTTCAGGCTGACTGGTGGACCAGCAGGCCTTGGAGCTTGTTCATGGCGCGCGCGATCCGCATGACCTCTTCGGACGGCAACTGGCGGATCAGCTCGCCGGTGTCGCGGTCGATCACCTTGGTGATGACCTTGTGCGTGGTCTCGTCGATCTCGAACTGCAGGCCGATGGTGGTGGTGCGTAACGCATCGCTCAGTTCGCGGACCGCTGCCGACATGTCTTCCGGCAGGGTTTCCACGCTGTTGGCCGGGAAGCCGCCAGCCGCGCTCGCAGTACCAGCGGCGTTGCGGACTGGTGCCTGCGGCGCCGTGCCCGCGAAGGTGCGAGGCTGAGCAGAGGAGACTGCGGAAGCAGCGGAGGGTATGGCCATGGTCGGGTCTCGTCAGTCGTCGTAGTCGACACGGGGAAGTGCTAAGCAAGTGGTGGTCCGCTTGCTTAGCACTCCGGCAAAAAGCCGGGCCGAAGTGGCCCGGCTTTCTGCGGAGGGTTGCGGCGCGATTAACGCAGCAGCGACAGCACGCCTTGCGTGGTCTGGTTGGCTTGCGCCAGCACCGAGGTACCAGCCTGTTGCAGGATGTTGCCGCGGGTCATGTTCGACACTTCCGTGGCGTAGTCTGCGTCTTGGATGCGCGAGCGCGAGGACGACAGGTTGGTGATGGTCGTGCCCAGGTTCGAGATCACCGAGTCAAAACGGTTCTGCACGGCACCCAGCGAGCTGCGCAGGTCGTCCACGATCTTCAGGGCGGAGTCCAGCAGAGCCTTCGGGTTGTTCGAAGCCGTGCCCTTGTACTCGGTGGTAGTGCCCAGAACGATGGCGATACCGTCGGTGCCTGCGCCGTCAACGTCCGTCAGCGTGGCGGTGGTGTTGGTCAGGCTGTTCGTCTCGAAGTTGTGGCCTTGGATGGTGATGTAGCCAACGGCGGCACCGTTGGCATCGGCTGCCACCTTGATGTTGTACGCGGCGGCGGCAGCCTGCAGCGAGCCGTCCTGGTACGTGATCGTGTTGGCCGTCTTGGTCAGCGTTACGGCGCCAGTTGCGTCGGCAACGTTCACGGCGTACATGTCATCGCCGGACTTGGCGACGTATTGGGCGGTAGCGTTACCGTTCGAATCCAATACACGGTGCAGGCTCGTCGAGCCAGCCGCGACGCCGAGGCCGGTTTCCACGGCACTCATGTTGACGTTTTGCAATGCGCCGGACGCACCCACTTCCGTCACGGCGTCGCCGACCTTCGGCTGCGAACGTGCCACCGAGAAGCCAGACAGGCCCAGGGTCTTCGAGCTGATTTCCTTCAGGTTGATGGTGATCGTTTCGCCGTCATTGGCGCCCACTTGCACGGTCAGCGGCTTGGCGTTGCCGGACAGCACCTTCACACCGTTGAAGTCGGTCTGGGCCGAAGTGCGGTCGATTTCGTCCAGGCGCTGCTTGATTTCGTCCTGGATCGACTTCAGGTCGGAAGCCGAGTTCGAGCCCGTGGCGGCCTGCACGCTCAGTTCACGGATGCGTTGCAGGTTGTTGTTAACTTCGGTCAGCGCGCCTTCCGTCGTTTGCGCCAGCGAGATGCCATCGTTGGCATTACGCTGGGCTTGCGTCAGGCCGCGGATGTTGGAGGTGAAGCGGTTGGCGATGGCCTGGCCGGCAGCATCGTCCTTGGCGCTGTTGATGCGCAGGCCCGACGACAGGCGCTGGATCGCCGTGTTCAGCGACGATTGCGACGTATTCAGGTTGTTCTGAGTCATCAGAGACAACGAATTGGTGTTAATGACTTGCGCCATGGTACGACTCCTATATGCAAAGTTTTGGGCATTCCGGCTAGTGCCGTAACGTTGGCGGCCTGCTTTGCAGGGCGTAGAGTGCCTCCGTTGCTTGGGTTATCGACCGGGCAAGGCAAAGGTTTAGAGTGATCTCCGCGATAGTTTCGCGGGGTGCCGGCAGGGCGGGCTGAGGCCCCGCGCGGCAGGGCAGGAAGGCGCGTGGGGCGGGCGTTGGCCTAGCGGCGCTTGCTGGTGCGAGGGATGTAGATCGGCAGGAAGTCCGGCTCTGGAGCCAAATCCGGCGCCACCGCCGGCGCGTCCGGCGCATTGGCCAGCGTGACCAGGCAGATCGCCCGCTTGTAGACCACCGTGGGCCGGATGTCGTCCGGCTGCCGGCCAAGCAGCACCACGTAGTCGTCTGACGCCAGGACGAGGCCCTGCAGCCGGGCGCCGGTGGACAGGTGGACGATCACCGGGGCCTGGCTGGTGCTGTATGCCGCAAATTGTTGGTGTTGCAGTTGTTTCCGGCTGCGTGACTTGGGCCGGGTTTCCTTCTTCTTCACAACGACTCCGGAAGAGCCCGCTAGGGTTCTGGCGGCTGATAACAGTCCGTTGGCCGGCGGCTTGAGGTGCAGCGTGGCCAGGGCGGCAAGAGAAACATCCGCTCTCGGTAACGGCGCTGATGCCGGCGGTTGGCGCTGCCAGAAGAGAAGGGGAGTACTTCAGCGCCGAGAGTAGCAAAGTTTTTTCAAGCGTTGACGAACCGCACGCCGTTCCTGGAATAGAGGCTTTGCTCTATAAAAGTTGTTGCTCTCGAAGCTGCGATATTGTAACAGATTGTGCGCTGCCGCATACTGCGGTTAGAGCGTTGGGCCGGCAGGCGCCGGTCTGGGCCGGCCCGCGAGGAAATTGCCAGCCCATGCGAAAAATGCCCTGATGTAGCGTCAGGGCTAAAACCGCCAAAAGTGCGCAAACAATCTCATATCGTCATGAGGGAATCCCCTGATAGAAACAGGATTTACACCTCATGTAAGCGCGTTTATATTCTTGGCAAGAGCCTTTCAGCTCGAGCAGTCCTGGAAAGCCTACGAGCACCCCGCGCGTAGGCTTCTTTTTTTGCCTGCGTCGTTTGAATCGCGCTCTGTGGCGCTGTGGCTGGTGCGGCTGGTAAATCCGACCGGCCGTTCGGAATGCCCAAGGCGATTAAACGCCACTTTCGCGCCGTGCAATCCTCCGAAATGCGAGGGTTTTTGCCACTAATTCTCATTTCCCTTCAAGAAGTGTCCGCTGAACGCCGATAGTCGGCGCGGCCCTCAGCCGACCGTCGTGGCGGTGCCGCGGGCCACGCGCCGCCGTGCGCGCGCTGCCAGGCCGGCGCCCAGCACCCAGCGCAGCGCCGGTGCCAGCACATGCATGCCCGCGAGTGCTGCCGGGCGCCGTATCGAAGGGCCGTCCAGATCGAGCTGTTGCCGTGCCCACGGCGGCAGCAGTGCGATGCCCGCGTCGGCCATGATCCGCACCGCCGGCTGCAGCAGCGGGTTGGCCACCGGCATCTTCCGCACCAGCCGCACTACTTCGCTGGTGCGTTCGCTGGCCAGCAGCGCAGGCCGCATGGCCTCCAGGTAGGCCGTGACTTCGGCGCGCGAGCGCGGCACGTCGGCCGCGCCCAGCATCTGGGCGATGCGCGCAACCTCGTCGTAGTAGCGATCCTGCTCGGTGCCGCTCAGTGGTCCGACATAGCGCAGATAGCCAGCCAGGAAGCTCGAGACCTCGGCCACGTGCACCCACGTCAGCAACGCCGGGTCGGAGGCGGCATAGTGCCGCCCGTCCGGGGCCACGCCGACCACGCCGGCATGGATGCGCCGTACGCGCCCGATCAGCGCCATGGCATCGGCACGGCTGCCGTAGGTGGTGCCGGCGATGAACTGCGCGGTGCGCCCCAGGCGCCCCTGCATGTCGGTGCGAAAGCTGGAGTGGTCCCAGACCCCGGCCAGCGCCAGCGGATGCAGCGTCTGCAGCAGCAGCGCACTGACGCCGCTCGCGAGCATTGCCGGAAAGTCGGCATGCACGCGCCAGCAGACCGCGTCGGGCCCGAACAGGCCGGGATCGCCCGGCGGGTTGTCGTAGTCGAGGGTCAGGCCGGAATTGCTGCGGGTCAGCGCGCGCACGTGCGCGCCGGCGCGCTCGCGCAGCCTGGTGGAGAGATGGTTCAGCGGGCCGCGTCGTGGCTGCGCAGAGCGGCCGGCGGCGGGGTCGGTAAAGCTGGACAAGGCCGGTGCCTGAATCGGAAAGTCAGGGCCAGCATACACGGGATGCGGGGCGATGTGCGCGGGGTCATGCCGCTGCGCTTGCCGCAAAAAGGGCCGGAGCCCCCTTGCGGGAGTCCCGGCCTGTCAATCTCCGGCGTATGCCCCTGCGGCCGCACCGCATGTTGCTGCCGCACATACCCGGAAAGCTGCCTGTTGTCGTGGCTGGTGCGGCTTACTTACGGCTGGCGTTGTCCGCCTTGCTGGCCACCCTGTTGCCCGCCCTGGCCGCCTTGCTGGCCGCTGCGTTGGCCGCTTTGCTGGCCCGGTTGCGAGCTGCCGCGATCTTGCTGCTGTTGTTGGTCCTGCTTGCGGTCCTGGTTACCCATCTGACCGCCGCCTTGTTGTTGTCCCGGCTGCTGCTGGCTGCCGCGCTGGCCAGATTGTTCCTGCTGCTTCTGTTCCTGCGGCTTCTGGCCCGACTGCGATTGACCCGGCTGTTGCTGCTGTCCCATTGCTAGCTCCTTGACGCGGCGAACTGCCGCATTCCCTGTTTCGCAATCGCCATGCCAAGCATGGAAGGACCCGGGTGCCGCCAGCAATGGCCTGTAGCGGGGAATGCAGCACATCACGCGGCGGGCGCTTTTACAACGGGCGGCCCGATTTACACACCCTGGATACGGTCGCGGACGCCTGGTGCGGCCTGGCTGGCAGGTATGGAGCTTGCTGAAATATGCCTTACCAGTGGTTCCGCGTGCCAGGCAAGGCCGGCAACGGATGCGCTGGTGACCCGAAACAGGAGGCAGCCATGCGTTTTTCCCGAATCCCCGCGCGCGCCGTGCGGATGGCCTGTGTTGCTGCAGCGCTGGCGGTGGCCGGCAACACCCTGGCGCTCGACAAGAGCGGCCTGATCCTGGTTGCGGCCGACGATACCCCTGTGGCACCCGTCAATTCCGCGCCGGGCATGCCCGGCCGTGCCGACCCTGACCGGGGCGCCGCCCCGGACGTGAGCGCCGACAAGGCCAAGCGGGCCGTCGAGGACGGTGCCATCACCACCAGGATCAAGACCAAGCTGCTCACGACCAAGGACCTCAAGTCCACCGGCATCCGTGTGAAAACCAGGCAGGGCACGGTCGACGTGAGCGGCACGGTGCCGAGCCAGCAGCAGCACGACGTGGCGCTCGACGCGATCCGCAGCGTCGAGGGCGTGACGTCGGTCAATGACAACCTGAAGGTGTCATCGCGGTAAGCGGGTTTGTCCGATGCTGAGGGTAAGCTCCCCTCTCCCGCGCGCGGGAGAGGGAGAACGCAATCGGAATTTGGCCGCCTGCCTAAGCCGCGTGCTTCCTGCGCGTAGTGCTTGAACTCTTGCGCGCGGCCGGCGCGTGCGACTCGCGCTTGGCCGGTGCACGCTTGGTCTTGGCGGCGGTGCTGGCGCGCTTGGCAGGCGGGGTCGCAGCCCGCTTGGCAGCCGGCTGCTTCCTGGCGGCGGCATGCCGCGCAGGGGCCTTGCGGCGCGCGGGCGTGGCGTCTTCCTTGTCTTCCTTGCCGCGCTGGCCCAGGCTCTGGCGCAGCAGCGCCACCATGTCGATGACCTTGGCGCCCTGGCGCGGCGCTTCTTCCTCTTCCGCAGGCGGGGTCAGCTGGTGGGTCTTGCCGGAGTCGATCTTTTCTTCGATGCGCGCCATCAGGTCGTCACGATAGCTGTCGCGGTACTGTTCCGGCTCCCAGTCTTCGCTCATGTCCTCGACCAGCTTGGTGGCCATCTCGATCTCGCGCGCATGCGCGCCGGTAGGTTTGCCGGTGGCCGCCTTGGGCAGGCGCAGTTCGGAGATGGGCAGCACCTCGTCGGCAAAGCGCATGGTGTTGAGCACCAGCGCGTCGCCGTGCACCAGCATCGCGGCCAGGTGCTGGCGGGCGCGCAGCACCACCAGCGCCAGCGCGGCACGCCCGGTGCGGCGCATGGTTTCGTGCAGCAGCGCGTAGCCGCGCTCGCCGCGCTTGTCGGGCTCGAGGTAATAGGGCGTGTCGAAGTAGTACGGCGGGATGCTCTGCGCGTCGACAAAGCTGACGATATCCACTGTCTGCGTGGCCTCGACATTAGCCTGGCGGAAGTCTTCCTCGTTCAGCAGCACGTATTCGTCCTTGGCGTACTGGTAGCCCTTGACGATATGCTCCTTGTCGACCGGCTTGCCGGTGCTCTTGTTGATGCGCTGGTAGCCCACCGGCGCCATGTCGCGCACGTCGAGCAGGTCAAGGTCCAGCGTCTGGCTGCGCGACGCGGGCCGCAATACCACCGGGATATTGACCAGGCCAAAGGTTATGGCGCCTTTCCAGATGATGCGTGACACGTGAGGGCTCCTTTGCCAGCCGCACGGGCACGTTGCGGCGGCGGGGGCGGCAGATCGCCCGGAGGCGGGTCTGCCACCGGTTCGGGCGGGCCCGGCGGAGGTTCCGGCGGCGGGGTTTCAGGCTTGCGCGGCGGGATGTCGGGATCGGGCGTGGTATGCACGGAGCTTCCTTGTTCAAGGGTGGATGGGAGCGGCGGCTGGCATCGGCATCGCGCTAGGGATGGTCCGCGCTGAGTGCGTCCAGCAGCCGTGTCAGCGCGTCCAGGTCGGCCGGCTTGACCAGGTGCTGGTCGAAGCCGGCTTCCAGCGCGCGGCGGCGGTCCTCGGGCTGGCCGAAGCCGGTCAGCGCCACCAGCGTGGCGCCGCGCATCTCGGGCAGCGCGCGCAGGCGGCGCGCGGTCTCGAAGCCGTCCATGGCGGGCATGCCCAGGTCCAGCAGCACCACCTCAGGCCGGGCATCGGTGGCGCGCGCCAGCGCGCTGGGGCCGTCGGCGGCGGTCACCACCGTATGGCCGAGCGTCTGCAGCGTCATCATCATGGCCTCGAGCGCGTCAGGGTTGTCGTCCACCACCATGATTCGGCGGGGTATGCCCCGGTGCGGCGCGGCGCGGCCGGAGCCTGGGTGCCACTTCTGCCACGGCTCCACCGGCAGCGTCACCGTGAAGGTGCTGCCCTGTCCGGGGCCGGGGCTGTCGGCGCGAATGGTGCCGCCATGCAGGCGCACCAGCTTTTGCACCAGCGTCAGGCCGATGCCGGGACCGTCCTGCTGGAACGCGCTGCGCGGCGGTTCTGGCTGGGTGCCGTCGTCGCGCGGGGCCAGCGGGTCGAACAGCTGCCGCTGCAGTGCCTCGGACAGGCCGGCGCCGTTGTCGCGCACGCGCACGGTGACGCGGGCGCCGGACGCGGCATCGGGCGCGGTGTCCGCCGCGCCGTCCTCAAGACTGGCATCGACGAAGATCTGGCCGCCGGCGGGCGTGTAGGCCGCGGCGTTCTGCAGCAGGTTGCTGAAGATCTGCGTCAGGCGCACCAGGTCTCCACGTACCGGCAGGGGCTGCTCGGGCAGCGACAGGCGCAGCGTATGGCCGCAGGCGTCCATCGTGGGGCGCACGGCTTCCACCGCGGTATTGAGCGCGGTGCGCAGTTCCACCAGGTCCTCGCGCAGCGTGATGCGGCCCTGGTTGAAGCGCGAGATGTCGAGCAGCTCGTCCACCAGCCGGGTCAGGTGGTGCAGCTGCCGGCCGATGATGTCGCGCGCGCGGAACATGTCCTCGCGCGAGGGCGAGAGCTGCTGCAACAGGTCCGCGGCGCTGCGCAGCGGCGCCAGCGGATTGCGCAGTTCGTGCGCCAGCATGGCCAGGAACTGGTCCTTGCGCCGTTCCTCGTCGTGCAGCGCGCGGCCGGCACGGTTTTGCAGCGTCACGTCCTGGCAGGTGCCGGCAATGCGCAACGGCGGCGTGCGGTCGTCGGCCGGCGGGCCTTCCGCGCCGCGTACCGGGAACGCGCGCGCGCGGATATCGCGCAGCTCGCCGTCCGGGCGCGCAAGGCGGAACTCGAGGTCCAGCCTGCCATCGCTCAGCATGCTGGCGAACGCCGCTTCCACGCGCGCACGGTCGGCCGACGCCACGCGCTCCAGGCAGCGGCGCGGCTCTTGCGTCAGCTGCTCGGGCGCATGGCCGCACAACGTGGCGAGCGAGGGGCTGGCGAACAGCAAGCGGGGCTCGGCCGGGTCGAGGATCCAGACCACGTCGGCCAGCGATTCAGCCAGCTGGCGGAACATGTCTTCATGCTCATGCAGTGCCCGCGAGGTGCGGTGATAGGCGTCCTCTGCCCCGCGCAGCCGCAGCAGCGCCTGGATGCTCGACAACACCTCTTCCGGCTCGGCAGGCTCGACCAGGTAGCCGTCGGCGCCGCAGTTCAGCGCCTCTACGCGCTGGCGCGATTGCGCCAGCCCTGGCGAGGTCAGCAGCACCAGCGTGTGCGCGGTCTGTGGATCGGCCTTGAGCAGCCGGCAAACTTCCAGCCCGCTGATATCGGGCAGGCGTGAGGCCAGCAGGACCAGCACCGGCGCATGCTGTCGCACCAGCGACAGCGCCGAATGGCCGGTGGCGGCCTCGATCACGGAATACTCGCCGCGATGGAGGATGCGGCTCTTGACGTAGCGCGGCCCCTCGCGGTCATCGACATTCAGGATCAGCGGGGCCGGGTTGGCGGCATGCGGCGTCATGGCATCACGCTGACAGGCGCTTGCGCGCCCGCGCGGAGGTCTGCTCAGGGCCCGGGATGGTCCGCGGCGGCGCCGTGTAAAACCGCGCCGGCCGCGCCGCACCGCTTGCAAGCTTTGCCGCGCCGGCGCGGCTGCCGGTTGTAGTTATTACATGCGCACAGAAGTCGTCCATCGCCATTCCCCCTTATGCATCAGCACGCCTGCGGTCTTTGCCAGGCTGTTGCGCTGGCAGAGTGGCAAGAGGCGTGCCGGGCAGGCGTCGCCCGGCACGCAGCGCGGCAACCGCGTGGCGTCGCGCTTCAGCGGCGGGCCGCCTCGCCGCCATGCGCTTCGGCGCTGGGGGAGGTGCCGCCGTGCGGTCCGGCCGAGCCGGCCGCTTCGGCAGCTTTCTGCGGGATCTTGCCGGGCTCGGTAGTACCGCCGCCGGTGGCGCCCTTGCCAAAGCGCGCAGCGATCCGGTCCTGGACCCGGCTTAATGCCTCGGCCTGCTGTTTGGCCGCTTCGGCTTCCTTGGTCTTTTTGGCTTCGGCGGCCTGCTGCTGCTCGGGCGTCGGTGCCGGCAGGCGTGCCTGCACCGGGCTGGCGGCGAAGGACAGCATCGCGCAGGAAACCAGCAGGTGGCGCAAGGCGCGCCGGTTGCGTGGCGCGGCAGCGGCGGCTCGAATCTTCGCGGCGATCCTGAGTTGGCTCATCATCACGTCTCCATGTCGTTGCTGCACTGGCAGCAGTGCAACGAGGCACACGCGGCGGGTGTGCCGGGCCGTGTGCCATGACCGGGATGCGGCAAGAAATGTGCCGCTTGGCTTCTGCTGCGGATTTCCGGCGGGAACGGGAGGCTATCGGGCGCGTGCCAGTCGCGCCGCGGCGCGCGTGATCGCCTGCCGGGTTTCGGCGTAGTCCGCCCATGGGTCGTCGGCCGCAACGGCGTCGAGCCTCGGGCCGGCATTGGCCACGGTCCACTGCGCGGCGCCTTGCAGGCTATCGAGTTCCTCCCACCACACCGGCATCGATACCCCCAGCCCCGGGCGTGCCCGCGCCGAGAATGCCGCCACCGTGGTGGCGCCTATGCCATTGCGCAGGTAATCGATGAAAATCTTGCCAACGCGGTTGCTTGGACCGCTCTTGGCCACGAAGCGCTGCGGCACGGTGGCGGCGACATGGCGCACCGCGTCATGCGCGAACGCCTTCACCTCGTCCCAGCCGGCACGCGGCGTGATCGGCACCACCACGTGCAGCCCCTTGCCGCCGCTGGTCTTCAGGAAGCTGGCGAGGCCGAGTTCATCGAGCAGCGCCTTCATCAGCGCGGCGGCTTCCTGCATTTGTGCCCAGGGCACGCCTTCGCCCGGGTCCAGGTCGAAGATGATGCGGTTGGGGCGGTCGATGCTGCGCTTGCTGGCGTTCCAGGTGTGGAACTCCACCACGTTGAGCTGTGCCGCGGCCACCAGGGCTTCGGCTGACGCGATTTCCAGCAGCGCGGGATGCCCCGGCCACAGGCCCGGATCGAGCACGTTGAGGCCGTCGACCCGCAGCGTGTCGCTATGCCGCTGGAAGAACTGCTCGCCGCCCACGCCCGACGGCGCGCGCACCATCGCGATCGGTCGCCCGCGCAGGTGCGGCAGGATCAGCGGCGCGGCGCGTTCGTAGTAGCGCACCAGGTCGCCCTTGGTCAGGCCGGATGCCGTGTCGATGACGCGCTCGGCATGGCTGATCGCGACCTTGCCGCCGGCGGCGGTGGTGCGCTTTGCCGCGGCCTTCGGCCGTGTGCCGGCATGCTTTGCCGTGGTTGCCGCGGGCTTGCCTTTGGCCGCCGGCGTTGCCGGCCGCTCCACCGACACCGCGCGCGCGGGCTTGTCGGTGCGCAGGCCGTGGAAGACGGAATGGCGCACGCGGCCCTCGCGGGTCCAGCTGCCGAACGAGACCTCGGCCACCAGCTTTGGCCGCACCCAGTGCCCTTTCACGCCTGCCGGCACGCTCTCAAAGGGCGCGGAATCGGCGCGCAACGCGTCCAGTTGCGTGCGCAGCGCGCCCAGCGTGCGTGTGTCGAAGCCGGTGCCGACATTGCCCGCGTAGCGCAGCCGCCCGCCGCTGTCGTGCACGCCAAGCAGCAGCGAGCCGATGCCGGCGCGGCTGCCTTTCGGGTCGGTGAAGCCCGCCACCACGAACTCCTGGCGCAAGGTGCATTTCAGCTTGATCCAGGTACTGGTGCGCGCGCTGACATAGGCGGCGTCGGCGCGCTTGCCGATCACGCCTTCAAGCTTCATGCGGCAGGCTGCCTCAAGCATGTCGGCAGGGCCGGCCTCGAAGTCCTCGCTGAACTGCAGGCGCGGCGAGGTGTTGTGCGCGAAGATCCGGCGCAGCAGGGCGCGCCGCTCCACCAGCGGCACCTTGCGCAGGTCATGGCCGGCAAAGTAGGGCAGGTCGAACACGAAATACTGGATGCCCTCGACGCGCGCGGTATCGAAGGCATTCTGCAGCGCCTGGAAGTCGGTTGCGCCATGCTTGCCGAGCACCACGATCTCGCCATCGAGCCAGCCGTCGGGCAGGCCGAGTGTGCCGACGTCGCGCGCCAGCACACGCAGCTTGCTGGTCCAGTCGTTGCCCTGGCGCGTGAACAGGCGCACATCCTTGCCGTCGATGCGGGCCAGCAGCCGGTAGCCGTCGAACTTGATCTCGTAGCGCCACGCCTGCGCGTCGGACGGAGGCTGCTCCACCAGCGTGGCCAGCTGCGGCGCCAGCGCCAGCGGCAAGGCCGCGCGCGGCGCGCCGCGCGGCGGCTTCAGGGACTTCGCCGTGCCGTGTGCATCTGGTGCGGCTTCGTCAGGCGGCTGCGCGGACTTGGCGCGCTTTGCCGCGGGTTTGCGCTGCGTGCCGCCCAGCACGCTGTCCGGCAAGGCCTCGACCACATCGAACTCCGATGCCGGCACGGCGGTCTCGTCGCGCTCTTTGATCAGCAGCCAGGCGTCCTGCTCCTTCTGCCGGCTGCCGTGCATGCGCACCAGGGTCCAGTGACCGTGCAGCTTTTCACCGCGCAGCTCGAACTTCAGCTTGCCGGCGCGGTAGCCGGCCTCGGCATCGCCCACCGGCAACCAGGTGCCGCGGTCCCAGACGATGACCGTGCCGGCGCCATAGTGGCCGGCGGGGATCACGCCCTCGAAGCCGGCATAGTCCAGCGGGTGATCCTCGACATGGATGGCCATGCGCTTGTCGGCCGGGTCCAGGCTCGGGCCCTTGGGCACGGCCCAGCTTTTCAGGGCGCCGCCGAGTTCGAGGCGAAAGTCGTAGTGCAGCCGACGCGCCGCATGCTTCTGGATCACGAAGGACAGCTCGCCGGCGCGCTTGCGCGGTTTGCCGCGGGTGCGCGCGGCGCCGCTGGGCTCAGGCGTGGCGCCGAAGTCGCGCATGCGGCGGTATTTATCGAGCGCGGCGGGAGCGGCCTTGGCGGCTGGCGCGCCGCGTGCCGCCGGGGGGGCCGTGCTGGCGCGCTTGCCGCTGGGCTTGCCGGCGCCTTTTGCCGCGGCGCGGCGTTTGCCTGGATCCTTTGGCGCTGTCGGTCGCGTGGTCTTGGCCATGGCTGTCGCCGGTTAGGTGGGATGTATCCAGCTTAGGCAGCACATGCCGCCGCTGAAATCGGCGCCCGTCCTACAGCGCCCGGCGGCAGCCCCATGCGCGCGCCGCGCCATGTGGTTCTTACCGGGTGTTGTAAATCTGCGGCAGCCCGCCTGCCGCGGCGCCGCCAGCCAGGGCCGCCCCGGACAGGAACGCTCCTTGCGACTCCCCAGCGGCATGCCCGGCACCGTGCCGGGCCTCCCCGAGGAGAAGCGGCGATGAAACCAACCCTGAAGAACATTGGCTCGCAGGTCATCGTCCTGACCGGTGCCAGCAGCGGCGTGGGCCTGGTGACGGCGCGCAAGGCGGCGCAGCAGGGCGCGCGGCTGGTGCTGGTGGCGCGCAGCGAGGGCTCGCTGCACCAGCTGGCCGAAGAGCTGCGCGAGCATGGCAATGAAGTCATCACCGTGGTGGCCGATGTCGGCAAGCATGAAGAGGTTGGCAAGGTGGCGCAGGCTGCGATCGAGCGCTTCGGTGGCTTCGATACCTGGATCAACAACGCCGGCGTGACTATCTTCGGCCGCCATTGCGACGTGCCGCTGGAAGACCAGCGGCGGCTGTTCGATACCAACTACTGGGGCACCGTGCATGGCTCGCTGGCGGCGGCCGCGCACCTGCGCGAGCACGGCGGCGCCATCATCAACATGGGCAGCGAGGCGGCGGACGGCCCGCTGCCGCTGCAAAGCGCCTACGCGGCCTCGCAGCACGCGATCAAGGGTTTTACCGATTCGCTGCGGCTGGAACTGGAGCAGGAGCAGGCGCCGGTCAGCGTGACGCTGATCAAGCCTGCCGGACTGGAAACGCCGCTGGCGATGCACGCCAAGAACTTCCTCGATGTCGAACCGCGCATGCCGCCGCCGCTGTATGACCCGGCGCTGGCGGCCGACGCGATCCTGTTTGCCGCCGCGAACCCGCGCCGCGAGCTTTTCGTTGGTGCGGCCGCCAAGGCGTTCTCGGCCGCAGCGTACCACGCGCCGCACACCTTCGACCGCTTCATGCGCCGCTTCATGGGCCGCGCGCAACAGACGGCCCACCCCGCGGGCCCGCTCGAGGACAACGCGCTGTATGGCAGCGGCAGCGGCCTGCAGGAACGCAGCGGCAGCCACCACGCGCTGCACTCCTGTCCCTACACCACCACGGCGCGGCACCCGATGCTGGCCACTGCGCTGGTGGTGGGCGCCTCCGCCGCGGTTGCCGCGGTGTACCAGTTGCGGCACAGGCGCTAGTGTCCGGTGCCGCGCACATGGGTGGCGCATGCGCCGAGAACACCTATCATTGACTCGAATGCCCGCATTTGCGGGCATTCGGCCCTCCGCAGCGCGGCGGCGCCAGGCCGCGCGCGCACGGGGCCTGCTGTCTTCACCCCATCACACAGAAGGTGTGCACATGTCCGAGCCGCATGCGGCAAAAGGCGTCCGTACGTCACCCGTCGGCGATCCGGACGGCACCCTGGCGGACGATGCCGGCCTCCTGCTGGCGGCACAGTACCGGCGCCTGCTCGACGCGGTGGAAGACTGCGCCGTGTTCGAGACCGATGCGCACGGGTGCATTGCGATGTGGCCGGATGCCGCGCGGCGCGTGTTCGGCTACAGCGCCGAGGAAATCACCGGTTGTCACCTTTCCTGCCTGCATCGTCCTGACGATGTCGCTGCCGGCCTGCCGCAGCAATGGCTGCAGGCGGCCGCACTCGGAGGCAGCGCGCGCGACCAGGGCTGGCGTGTGCGGCGCGACGGCAGCCTGCTGCAGGCGTCCTGCCTCATGCGGGCCATTGGTGCTGCCGACGGGCCGGACGTGGCGGCCAGGCATGGCGATGCCTCGTCCGTGGAGTCCGCGGCAGGCCAGGCCGCCGGCTTTATCGTGTCGTGCCGCGACATTACCGTGCAGCAGGCCGCATCCGAGCATGCCCGGCTGGCCGATACCCGGATGCGGCTGCTGGCCGAAAACCTGCCCGGCACCGCGGTGTGCGAACTTGATCTGGACGGCACCATCCGCAGCTGGAACGTCGGCGCGCAGGCGCTGGCCGGATATGTCGAGGCCGAAGCCGTCGGCCAGCCGCTGGCACTGCTCTATTCCCGCCAGGATGCCGCCGCGGGGCGCGACCGCGCGGCGCTGGAAGCCGCGCGCGCCTGCGGCCAGTGGGCCGGCGAAGAGCGCGTGGCACGCAAGGACGGCTCGGTGGTGCGTTGCCATACGCGCATGGTGCTGGTGCGCGACGCCGCCGGCTGCCCGACCAGCCTGCTGTGGACCGTGCGCGACCCGAGCGATGCGCTGCGGCTGGAAATGCTGGAAGCCGGCAGCCGCCGGCTGCAATCGTTCCTGGCCATCCTGGCGCATGAACTGCGCAATCCGCTGGCGGCGGTGCGCAACGCGGTCGAAGTGATCGAGCTGACCCCGGATGCCGACACGCGCGTGCGCCGCTGCGCCGGGATCATCGACCGCCAGCTGCACCAGCTGGAGCGGCTGGTGAACGACCTGCTCGACGTAGGCCGCGTGACCGCCGGCAAGCTGAAGATGGAGCTGACGCCCACCTCGTACAACGACGTGGTAACCACCAGCATCGAGGCAATCCGCCCGGTGCTGGAAGCCGCCGGCCAGCGGCTCGTGTTGGCGCTCCCGGCAAGCTCGCCCTATGTGCGCGCCGACGCCGCGCGGCTGGGGCAGGTGCTGCTGAACCTGCTCAGCAATGCGGTCAAGTACACCCCGCGCGGCGGTACCGTCAGCGTGCATGTGAGCGTGGAGTCAGCGCGCGTGATCACCGCCGTGTCGGATACTGGCCGGGGTCTCGCGCCGGCGGCGCTGGACCGCATCTTCAACCTGTTCGCGCAGGAGGCCGACGCCGGCAGCCGCAGCGGCCTGGGCATCGGGCTGGCACTGGCCAAGGCCGTGGTGGAAGCGCACGGCGGCGCGATCCAGGCCGACAGCGGTGGCGCGGGCACGGGCAGCACCTTCACCGTGATCCTGCCGCGCGTCAGCGCGCGCCGGCGCGAGGCCGGCACGCCGCCGCCGGGGCCGGTGCCGCGGCGCCGCGTGCTGGTGGTGGATGACAATGCCGATTCGGCCGACAGCATGGCCGAGCTGCTGGGCCTGCTCGGCCATGAGGCGCGCGCGGCCCATGGCGGCCAGCAGGCACTGGACCTGGTTGCCGAATTCCGCCCGGATTGCGTGCTGCTCGACCTGGAAATGCCCGACATGTCGGGCTTTGAAGTCCTGCCGGCATTGCGCCAGGCGTGCGCCCCGCACGCGGTGCAGTTCCTGGCGCTGACCGGGCGCTGCACTGCCGAAGACCAGCGGCGCAGCGAACTGGCCGGCTTCCATGCCTACCTGACCAAGCCGCTGGCGATCGAGGCCCTGTCGCGCGCGCTGGCTGCGCCGCGGCCTTACAAGGAGCGGTAGGCGTCCAGCCGGTTGTACAGCGTCTTCAGGCTGATGCCGAGCGCGCGCGCGGCCTGGCGCTTGTCGCCGTCAAAGCGCGCCAGCGTGGCCATGATGATTTCGCGCTGGGTGTCGGCCAGCGTGGTGCCGACGCGCACGCTGACCACGCCGTCCACCGTGGTGGGCCGCGGCGGCTGCGTGGCCAGGTTGGGGTTGCCGATCTCCACGACCTTGTCGGCCAGGATAAAGGCGCGGTAGACGGCGTTCTTCAGCTCGCGCACATTGCCCGGCCAGTCATAGCGCACCAGCCGCTCCAGCGAGGCGGCCGAGAAGGCCTTGTCGGTGCGCTCCATGGCGTTGTACTCGGCCAGGAAGTGGCGTGCCAGCGGCACGATATCGTCGGGCCGCTCGCGCAGCGGCGGGATATGCAGCGGGAATACGGCCAGCCGGTACAGCAGGTCTTCGCGCAACTGGCCGGCACGTGCTGCCTCGACCGGGTCGCGGTTGGTGGCTGCCAGGATGCGCACGTCGGTGGCGATGGGCGTGTCGCCGCCGACGCGGTGGAAGGTGCGGCCTTCCAGCACCCGCAACAACTTGATCTGCATATCGAGCGGCATTTCAGTGACTTCGTCGAGAAACAGCGTGCCCCCATGGGCCTGCTCGAAGTAGCCTGCCTTCTGCTCGATCGCGCCGGTAAAGCCGCCTTTCTCGTGTCCGAACAGTTCTGACTCGATCAACGTGGGCTGGATTGCGCCGCAGTTGACCGCAATGAAGGGACCCTTGCGGCGCGCGCTGCGCTCATGCACCGCGCGCGCCACCACTTCCTTGCCGGAGCCGCTTTCGCCTACCGCAAGCATGGTGACATCGGTGGGCGCCACGCGCTCGATCTGGGCCAGCAGGCGTTGCATGGCGGGCGACGCGCTTTCCCACAGCAGCGAGACCTGCGAGGGTATGGCACGGCGCGGCGCTGGCTCGCGCGCCGGCTCGGATGTGCTGGCGGCGTGGCTGGCGGGCTGGCCAGAGAGAGCGGCGTTGGTGCGCCGCGATGTGCTGGCGGTCACGGGCACAATGAAGGCCTCGGTCGGGGGCGGGCTTGTCGTGAGAAGTTCCTATGCTAGCCTTTGGCGCAGGGGCTTGCCATAGGTGTCTGAGCCCGCGCGGAAACATCCGACAGCTGTGTCAGACGGACACCGGCAACGACCGTGCCTGCCCGCGCTTAGACTGGCATTACGCAGTGGACTTGTGCAACCGACTGACAATGTCGCAGTCGAAACCCGTGCCGCCCCTGTGCCTGTCGCGCCACGCCTTGCATGGAGCGTGGCGGCAGGCGTGCCCGAGCCCGGCAGCATGACCGCCGTGGCCCGCGAACGGAGGCGCCAGCGGATTTCGCCCAAGTTTCCAATAGGTCTCACTGACGGATCGTATGCCCCACATCCTGATTGTCGATGACGACGAAAACGCATGTGCCGCGCTAGCCGAGATCGTGGCCATGGAAGGCTTCAGCTCCGCCACGGCGGGCACCCTGCGCGAGGCACGGCTGCAGATCGGCTGGCGCATGCCGGAGGCGATTGTGGCGGACCTGCGCCTGCCGGACGGCAACGGCATGGAGCTGTTCGACGAGGTTGGCGCCTCGGGCGTCGAAGTGATCCTCACGACCGGCTATGCCAGCGTGGAAAGCGCGGTCGAAGCGCTGCGCGCCGGTGCCACCGATTACCTGGTCAAGCCCATCAACGTGGCGCGGCTGCAGACCGTGCTCAGGCGCCTGGCCACCACCGGCGAGTTGCGCGCCGAGATCCATTCGCTGCGCGGTGAGTTGCGCCGCTACGGTCGTTTCGGCCGGCTGATGGGCAGTTCCGAAGTGATGCAGGTGGTCTACGACCAGCTTGCGCGCGTGGCCCCGACTGAAGCCACGGTACTGCTGATCGGCGAAAGCGGCACCGGCAAGGAACTGGCCGCGCAGACCGTGCACGAGCTCTCGTCGCGGCGGCGCCAGCCGTTCCTGGCGGTCAACTGCGGCGCGATCTCGCCCACGCTGATCGAAAGCGAGATGTTCGGCCACGAGCGCGGCAGCTTTACCGGCGCGGACCGCCAGCACAAGGGCTATTTCGAGCGCGCCGACGGCGGCACCCTGTTCCTGGACGAGATCACCGAGATGCCCGCCGAGCTGCAGGTCAAGCTGCTGCGCGTGCTGGAGACCGGCACCTTCATGCGCGTGGGCACCAACCGCGAATGCCATGCCGATGTGCGCGTGCTGGCCGCCACCAACCGCAACCCTGAAGATGCGGTGGCCGACGGCAAGCTGCGCGCGGACCTGTTCCACCGGCTGAACGTGTTCCCGGTAGAACTGCCGCCGCTGCGCGCGCGCGGCGACGACGTGATCCAGATCGCCAACCTGATGCTGGACCAGCTCAATGCCGAGCAGGGCACCCGGCGCCGCTTCGCGCCCAATGTGCTGGACAGCCTGCGCCTGCACGCCTGGCCCGGCAATGTGCGCGAGCTGCGCAACTTCGTGCAGCGCGCCTTCATCATGTCCGACGACGACCTCATCACCGAAGTGCAGGTGCCGCTGCAGGTCGCGGCCACGCAGGCGCCGGGCGCGGCGGTGGTGTCGGTGCCGGTGGGCATGTCCCTGGCCGATGCCGACCGGCAGCTGATCTTCGCCACGCTGGAGCAATGCGCGGGGGTGAAGAAGCACGCGGCCGAGATCCTCGGCATCAGCCTGAAGACTTTGTACAACCGGCTGGAAGATTATGCCGCCCGCGGCGAATTGCCCGAGTGGCTACGCGCCTCGCGCAACGACACCGGTTCGTCGGCTACCGGCTGACGGCGTGAGGCAGCGCCTGCGTTTGCGGGGATCGGCCCGTGCCAGTGGGCCGCAGCGCCCTGTGCAGCACGTTTCTTGCTTCCTCCAACGCATCCAACCCGGCCAATCCGGCCGGGGACGTGCCAATGCCGAGCCGCACATGACGCAGCAACCCCCGCAATCCGCGATGCCGGACGCTCCGCTTTCTTCGCCGGCCGGCGCCGTGCGCAGCGTGCAAGAGGTGAGCGCGCTGATCGAGCAATCGGCGCATGACCTGCGTTCGTCGCTGAACGCCATCCAGAGCTGGGCCTACGTGCTGGACCGTGCTTTCGATGCCACGCCGGCGCCCGCGCAGCGCGCGCTGGACGGGATTCGCTCCGGCATGCAGCAGCAGCTGGCGCTGATCGAGGAGATGGAAGAGGCCGTGCGGCTGCTGGCCGACGAGAGCGCACCGCGCTGGCAGCGCCTGGACCTGCTGGCGCTCACGGCCCAGGCCATTGCCGACCGGCGTACCACTGCCGAAGCCCGTGGCGTGCTGCTGTCGCCGGTCGCCACCGACGGTGCCGGCGACTCGTCCGAATCGGCCTATCTGATCGATGGCGACGCCGAGCGGCTGGCCCCGCTGCTGCGGCACCTGCTGGTGCATTGCATCTGGCGCGCGCCGGCCGGCGGCACGGTCGCCGTGCAGGTGTTGAGCGAGCCGGATCACGTAAAGCTGCGCATCACCGAGAGCCCGCCGCTGGACCAGCAGCGCAGCGCCAGCCGGCTGGCCGCGCTGACCGATTTCTTCGGGCGCCGGGCGGCGCCGGACGGCGCGACCCCGGCCCGGCAGAGCAGCGCGCTGCTGCTGACGCGCCGCATGGTCGAAATGCACGGGGCGGCGCTGAGCGCGGAAAGCGATGGCTGCGATAACGACCGGATCAGGGTCTGCATCGCCGTCAGGTTCCCGCGCCACATGAGCGCCTGACGCGGCGCCGCGCATCCATGTAGTTTTTACCGGCCTGTCGCGTGCGCTACGCGTAGCGCTTGCCGGCCGGCCGTGGTTGCACTTGCCATACCTGCGGCGTCACGACAGCGCCCGCACCGCTCCCCCGCCACGCTCCTGTCTTTTCCCGTTTCTGGCCCGCGCCTTGCATGGATGAATGACCCAACCAAGGAGGGTACAACCATGCCCAAAGCCAGCCGCAAATCCGACAAGGCCGCGCAGGTTGCTCACAAGCCGTCCGGCGCGAAATCCGACAAGTCCCGGGCTGCCCGCATGAGCGGGCCATCCGCGGGCAAGGCCCGTGCAGGCAGCAAGGCCGCCGCAGGCGACAAGCAACGGGGCAAGGAAGCCAAGACCTACCAGGCCGCCGTGGACGACTCGCTGGAGATGACGTTCCCGGCCAGCGACCCGATCTCGCCGAGCGCAGCCATGCACGCCGAGAAGAAGACGCAGACCGCGCGCGACGATGTCGACTGGAAGCTCAAACGGGGCAGTGAAGAGCAGCCCGTGGGCGCCAAGCCGGCAGGCCAGCGCAAGGGGTCGGCCAGCAAGCGCTGAAGCGCATTTCCGCAACCCTGAGTCCAGGTGCCGCGGCGGGGCCCTACCCAGGGCCCTCGCGCCGCGGCCCCGCCAAACGGAGATAGCCATGACCCGAGTCCAACCTGAACCCCCTGAAGAACGGCCGCCGCACGGCGCATCCATCGTCGGCGGCATCGACCGCGATTCCCCGGGCCCTGGCCCATTCGTGATGGCAGCCGACACGCTCGAGGGCAACAAGGTGGTTGACCCCGCCGGCGACGATATCGGCACCATCGACCACATCATGATCGACGTGCTGGGCGGGCGCGTGGCCTACGCAGTGCTGGCCATGGGCGGCTTCCTTGGCATTGGTGAAAAACTCTTCGCCTTGCCGTGGTCGGCGCTGACGCTCGATACGCGGCGCAAGTGTTTTGTGCTTGGTGTTGAAAGGGATCGGCTCAAGGCCGCGCCGGGGTTTGACAAGGACCACTGGCCCAGCATGGCGGATTCGCAGTGGGCTACCAGCATTCACCAGTATTACGGGATTTCGCCTTATTGGGAGGCGGATCGGTATGATCCTTGGGATGAGAGGAGGAGGTGATGGGGAGTTTTGGGTGATGGCACTTAGCCTTGACGCATACGGTTGCTTGTCGTTCTTGGCGGGCGTGGCTGTTTCGCCGGCGTAGCCGGCGAGTCACTTTTTGTCCGAGCGACAAAAAGTAACCAAAAAACGCGTCGCCTGTGCGGCTGGCAATCCATTTCACGGTGTTGGTCGTAAGGGCGGCGGTGCTTGCCGTTTGGATGTGGTCGCGGTTCGACCCCTGCTAACGCCATGTGAGTGTGGGACAGTGCCTGCGATAACCGGCTTTTGAACGATCCCCAAGTCGGGCGGTGGCCCGTGCTCTCCAGCGATCTCGCATCAACGCCTTCGGCTGCGCTTCGCGCAAGCGCCCAATGACCGTCAGCGCATTTTGAGCCTGCGCAGCAGCCGTAGGCGTCCCCGCGATATGGCTGGCAGCAGGTGGCCTACGCCCTGCATGGGGATCGTTCAATAGTGGGTTAACGGAGGCACTGTCCCACACTCACATGGCGTAGCAGGGTCGAACGGGCACCCACGCCAAACGGCAAGCACCACCGTCCGAACCACCAACGCCGTGGAATGGATTGCCAGCCGCACAGGCGACGCGTTTTTTGGTTACTTTTTGTCGCTCGGACAAAAAGTGACTCGC